>QMPG01000010.1 GCA_003648455.1 Bacteroidota bacterium | reverse complement strand
GTTAATAGTATTAATAAAGCTAACGATGTAATATTTCAAAATAATTTAAAACAATATTATCATTGAAATTGATTGTTGATTATTGATTGTTGATTATTGATTATTGATTGTCGATTGTTGATTGTTGATTATTTTTTAACGTGTGCCTATAATAATATTATTTATGAGTCCGGTTTAAAAAGCAAGTATCTACCTATTTGTCATTCTGAACTGGTTCCAGAATCTACTGATACCATGAAAGTTAAAGATTCCGATCCGTCAGCTGACGGACGGAATGACAAAAAAGACCTTTTTAGACTGGACTCATTTATAGCTATTGTTGAGGTAGCTCTATCTTTAAAATTTTCTCGAAATCTTTACTTTTACAAAAGGCTTTTGTTTTTTTGTTCAAACCAATTAGTTCTATATATCCTTTTTCAACTAATTCATATAAATCTGTTCGCCCAGTTTGATTTGAAATGTTAAATCTATTTTCTATTTCTTTAACTGTTAGTAAAATATCAGGCTCTTCATAAACCCATTTTAATATTAACGCTTGTCGTTCGTTTATTCCTATTATCTTTTGAAAATGAATATATTGTTTCTTTTCGTTTATTTTTCTTTTAATGTATTCTCTTAAACTTTCAAAAGCTAAATTCATTGTTTTTAGCTTATAATTAATAAAGTAAGAAATATCATTCCCGTCAATCTCACTGTACATATATGCTAAGGCATATTGAGTTTTGCTTTTTGCAATTAGTCTCGAAATTGATAAATATTTTGTAAACCAATATCCGTTTTTTAGTAAATACCAATAAAATAATGCTCTTGCAGTTCTGCCATTACCATCAATAAATGGATGTAAGAAGCCAATCATAAAATGGATAATACACCCTTTGATTATTGGATGAATAAAATGATTTTTATCGTTTTTATTGAAAAATATAAATAATTCATTCATTAATTTGGAAATCTTTGTGTAATCGGGCGGTGTATGAACTATTTCACCATTAATTACATCAACAACATTTACATCATTGTTTTCTCTGTATTTCCCTTCATTCTTACTGTCGTCTAAAGTTTGATGTGTTATTAGTTTATGTATTTTAAATAATGTCTGTTCTGTTAATAATTGATTTTGATTTTCAACAATATTTTTAATAGTGTTATAATTATTTAATATCATTTGCTCAGATTTTGTTCTTGGTTTTTTATTTTTTCTGAGCATTTCTTTTGCCTTTTTACGTGTTGTTACAGCACCTTCTATTTGACTGGAAGCTATTGCCTCTTCCATTATAGAACTGATTAAATATCTTTTTTTATCTTCTTCCGGAATTGTTGTCTTTGCTCCAAGTTGCCCGCCAATATTTAAATCAAATTCGTGTAGTCTTTTTTGAATAAAGTCGGTTAGATTATAACTGAATTTATATTTCCCGAATGTAATTTCTTTTGAATGGATTGTTCTGCTAAATTTAACAGCACTCCATAATTCCTCCGGATTTATTTTTTGAGGTGTTTTAATATATTTTATTTTATCCCAATAAAGATATTTATCATTAATTTCATCAATTATTTTTTTGTAATCATTATTTATGAACAATTTAAGTCCTTTGTTAAGAAGCTTTTCATTTTTCCAATTAGGTGCTTGTTCAATTTTTTTCATTCTGCTTTGTTCTAATTAAAAAACAAAGATAATCTAATATTTCCTAATTTGTTAAATATTTGGAAATATTATGATATTTTTTGAAATTATTTACGATATTGATGATAAATATTCTATCCTGAATAATCCGGATTGAAAAAAAAATCACAGATCCCCAAATAAAAAAATCTGTGAATCTGTGACAATTTTTATAAAATTATTAAAAAAAATTATTTCTTAGGCTTTAGCCAACGATCTAACCAGTTAAAGAAAGTGCGTTGCCATAAAATTCCGTTTTGTGGTTTCAACACCCAATGATTTTCCGAAGGGAAATATAAGAACTCACTTGGAACACCTCTTAGTTGTGCTGCATTAAATGCTTCCATTCCTTGTGTATAAGGTATTCTGTAATCTTTGCCACCATGAATAATTAAAATTGGTGTATCCCAATTTTGTACAAATTTATGTGGGGAATTTGCATAAGAATTCTGTGCAACTTTATTATTCAAATCCCAATAAGCACCACCATTTTCCCAGTTATCAAAAAACATCTCATCAGTTGAGCCATATTCGGCTGTAGAATTAAATACACCATCGTGTGAAATAAAAGCTTTAAATCTTTTATTGTGATTTCCGGCAAGCCAGTAAACAGAATAACCTCCATAACTTGCTCCTACTGCACCAAGATTATTTTCATCAACATAAGGTTCTTTTTTCAATTCATCAATAGCACTAAAATAGTCTTTCATGTTTTGACCACCATGATCTTTACTTATTTGGTCTGTCCATTCTTGCCCAAAAGTTAAAACTCCACGACGGTTTGGAGCAACAATAATATATCCGTTAGCAGCCATTATTGAAAAATTCCATCGGTAACTCCAGAATTGACTTAATGGTGATTGTGGTCCTCCTTCGCAGTAAAGTAATGTTGGATATTTTTTCGATTTGTCGAAATGAGGTGGATAAATAACCCATGTTAACATTTGTTTATTGTCGGTTGTTGTAACCCAACGTTTCTCAATTTTTGCAGGAGCTATTTGATCTAAAATCTCTTTGTTCTCAAACGATATTTCTGTTTCTTCACCTGTCTTTTCGTCTATTCTATAGATTTCTGCAGGTTTAATCATAGATACTTTTGTGCCAATTAAGCAATTTTCTGCAAGAGCAACAGAATGATAATCGTGAAGACCTTTGGTGATTGCTGTTATTTCATCATTATCAAAATTAATTTTATAAATTTGGAAAGTAGCTTTTACTCCACTTACAAAATACATTGATTTATTGTCAGGTGTCCATACTAAACTAAATGGGCTATGGTCGAAATTTTGAGTATGATCTTTCTTTACTTTTGTGTCAAAATCATAAACAAATAATCTGTCTTTATCTGCCTCAAAACCTGCTCGTCGCATACTTAACCAAGCAATTTTTTTCCCATCAGGAGAGAAAAGCGGACTTCTGTCGTAACCCGGCATTCCTTCTGAAAGGTTAATGGTTTCTTTAGTTGCTAAATCATAAATATAAACATCAGAATTTGTGCTCAAAGTATATGCTTTACCCTTAAGTTTTTTGCAATCGTAAGCAACTTTGTTTCCATCAGGGCTCCAGGTAATTTCTTCAATACCGCCGAATGGCATTAAAGGAGTGTCGTAAGGTTCGTTCTCCATAATATCTACTGCATTATTTATTGAGCCTTCGGTATAATCAGCAATAAAAATATGCGAATACTTACCATCTTCCCAAGTATCCCAATGGCGATACATTAAATCAGTAATAACTTTACCGTCAGATTTTGGTAAATCGGGGTAAATATCAACAACTTGTTTGTCAATTTTTACATCTTTTGTAAATAACAATTGTTTTTGTGTTGGCGAAAATAAAATATTTGTAATATCACCATCCACATTAGAAACCTGGTTTTTACTGCTTCCATCAGGATTCATTTCCCATATCTGCATTGAGCCGGATGCCGGTGATAAATAAAGAATTTTTTTTCCATCGGGACGCCAAATTGCACTATATTCACTGCAAGCTGTTGTTGTTAATTGTTTTTTGTTTTTCCCGTCAATTCCAATTGTAAATAGCTCTCTGTTACTTTTGTTTTCAGGAATGCTGTAATAACTAACGCCATACAATACTGTTTTTCCATCAGGTGAAACTTGAGCATCTCCCAATCTTCCATATGACCATAAAACCTCAGGTGTCATTAAGTCACTTGTAAGTTTTAGCGTTTTTTTTCCAATTATTTTTTCATCTTTTACACCATTTTGCTGGCACGATGAAAAAAATATTGCTAATAAAATTAAACTGTAAATTAATTTTTTCATTTGTTTAGTTTTTATTATTAATTGATAATTAAATGTTTATATAAATGTTTTGAAATGATGTGTTGTTGTAATAAACAACAATTTTTTTATTTTTGATTAATGGGTACTAATTTAAAATTATACTCAATAATATCCTAATATTTATAAGAAAAGAATAACATTGTTGAAACATCATAGTTGGCGGGACATTCTGTACATGTCAAAAAAAATTATTATATTTGAAATTAAATATTACCATTAGACCTTAAGGTTTTGAAAACCTTAAGGTCTAAAAAAATTATTTGCTGAAATAAACCCAGCATAACTTTATTTCTTTTCCGATAATGATTTAATATCTTTATTAATCATTTTAATACTTTTCTTTATATTTTTAATCTCTTTACTAAGTCCTACTTTTACACTTTGAATTTCTAAGTCAACTTCTTGTTTTGTTTCAATAACTATCCGTCTGCTTTTTTGTGGGAGTTTCGATAAAAAGATATAATTAATTAAAAACAAACACAATGAAATGGCAGCAAGTATAAGAAACGAAAGTTTAAATGCAGAAAATTTATCTTTTAACAATTGATTGAGTTTTTCATTTTCTTTTTTCAATAAATCAATTTCAGTATTTGTCTTTAATATCGATTCGGAATTATTTGTAATTTTAGTTGTTGAAAATTTAATGTCTGTATAAATATTCTCAATTTTTTCATTTTGTTTCGAGATTGATTTCTTTTGAGAATACTTTAACGAAGTTATTTTTTTCTTTAATGAAGAGTTACATTTCTTTAACGCTACAATTTCATTTTCTAAATCTTTAATCTTTTGTGTTCCTTTATTATTTTCTTGAGCAAAAAGTCCAATACTGAATAAAAAAAAGAGAATAAATAAACTGTTTTTCATAAGGTCTAATTATTTTTTTAAGATGTATCCGAAATTATCCTTTTATATTCGTGTAAAAAATTAACACACCTTTGGGTTAAAATATTAATTGTTTTGTAATTATGTGTATAAATTTATAGAATTATTATATAATTACAAAAAAAATCTCTAATTAAAACAAAGAGTGTAATTACAAATGGTCAATCTCAATATTTTCAAAAGTAATGTATGATTTCATTAAATTTGCTGTAAGGCATGAATGCACAGGTAAGATGCCAACAATATCTCCAATTTTTATTTTTCTTAAAAAATTATCAGTAGTTTTAATAATTCCGTGTTCTTGCGAAAGTGAATACACGTATGTATCATTAACAGGCTCAGACCAGCCGTTGTTTGAAAATTCTACAATCAAACCAAAATTTTTGTTGTTGTTTAAATCAATAATAAATTCTTTTGAAAGATGAACACCACCACCATATATCACTATCTCGTTTCGTTTTGCATTTATATCAACAACAGGGCAAGCAAGTGCAACAGCAATTTGATTTGTTGAGCATGAGCCTAAATTTGCTTGCATAAAATCGTAAAAAACAAAATTACCGGGACGAATTTCGTCAATATCAGTAAAATTATTTGAAATGCTGCAAGCCGGTGTATCTCCAATAGATGTTATAAGATTTTTATATTTATTAATATATCGCTTTTTAAGCTTACTGAATTTATTAATTGTTAAATTATGGATGTCATTAATCTCTTCAACACTTTTGGCATGATAAGTATGTCCGTCGTGTGTTAAAAAGCCTTTAAAAGAAAGGACAGTACTTAATTCAATTTTATTAATTAAATTATCGATAGCCTCAGTTTCTTCAATTGCTATTCCCGCGCGATGATAACCTGTATCAATCTTAATAAATACACCTACTGGTGATTTTAAATTGTCATTTAAAAAAGGAATTATTGTATCGGAAGTAATAAGAATATTAAGCTTAATTTTTTGCGCAAGTTTGTTTATTTCAGCAATCTCGCGAATATTAACGGGAAAGGCAACAGTAATGTCATTCCATCCGTTTTCAGCAAAATACTTGGCCATTATAATTGAGGAAACTGTGATGGAATTAATTCCGAACATTTTAAACCAATCGCCAATAATTAATGATTGATGTGTTTTGAAATGAGGTCGGAGCGTCAAATTATTATTCTCAGCTTTTGAAACCATCTTTTCAATATTTCTCAAACATTTTTCTTTGTCTAATATTAATGTCGGTTTAGTAATATTCATTTTTTCGATTATCCTAAAACTCCAAGAAGTAACTTACAAATAGCAAGATAAATAAAAACACCCGAGATATCGTCAACAGTAGTAATAAACGGACCTGTTGCCAAAGCCGGATCAATTTTGAATCTATCTAAAATAAGAGGCACAAAAGTTCCAAAAAGCGTTGCAAACAAAATTACTGAAAATAAAGCAATGCTAACTGCAATGGTAAGAACATAAGAATCTGAAGTGAAATAATTAAAAACCAAAATAATTGAAGATAAGATAGTACCGTTTAATAATGCTATTAAAAATTCTTTAGTTAATTTTTTAAAGTTACTTTCAATACCAAGCGAGTTGTTTGCTAATCCTTGAATTATGATTGCTGACGATTGTATTCCAACATTACCTCCCATTCCTGTAATCATAGGAATAAACATAGCCATTTGCGGCAGAAATGATAATTCCCCGGTAAATTGATAAATTACCCGCGAACTTAATATACCTCCAAACATTGCAATAATCAACCAAGGCATACGAGCACGTGTTTGTACTATAACATTATCGGTAGATTCAATATCTTCAGAAATACCTGACATCATCTGATAGTCTTTTCCGGCTTCGTCTCTAATAACATCAACAACATCATCAATTGTAATTCTACCAACCAATCGGCCAATACTGTCAACTACAGGAAGCGCAACAAGGTCATATTTATCCATTATATTTGCAACTTCTTCCGAAGGAGTATCAACATTAACAGAAATAACTTTTTTATTGTATGCTGTTTTTATGTTTGTTGTTTCAGAAATTAGCAATAATTTTTTTAACGAAAGAGTACCTTTTAAAACATTATCATCATCAACAACATAAACAAAAAATACTTGTTCTACCTCTTCGGCTTGTTTTCGCATTTCACGAAGACATTTTGTAATATTCCAGTTTTCGTTAACAGCCACTAATTCTTTAGCCATTAAACCACCGGCAGTGTCTTCATCATAATTAAGCAGATCAACAATATCACTGGCTTGTTCAATATCATCAATATGCGTTAATATTTCTTGTTGAATCTTATTGGGAAGTGTTCCAATAATGTCTGCAGCATCATCAGAATCCATTTTGTTTTTGATGATTTTTGCAATTATGTGACTGGGTAATGATTTCAGAAATTTCTCACGAACATCATCTTCAAGTGCCACTAATACATCAGCAGATTTGTCAACATCAAGTAATAGGTGAATAAATTTTGCTTCTTCAATATCTAACTCATCATATATTTCTGCAATATCGGCAGCATGCAAATTCCCAACTAAATTCAAGCTTGCCTTTTTATCCTTTAATTCAATCGCCTTGTGTAAACTGTCTATAAATTCTTTTGTTAATTCAAATTGCATAGCTTTACCTTTTTAATAAGCACCACAATTAAAATTATTTATCCTCAAAATAAATAATTCTAATAATTAAATCACAAATCTAAAATCATAATTCTAAATTTTAAACCTTCATATAATTTTCTACTAAATTAGTTAATTTTATAAAATTATCAACATTTAATTGTTCCGGACGCTTCAACATAATATCGTCTTTTATCTTAATATTTTGCAATATTGGTTTTAACGAATTGTTTAATGTCTTGCGACGTTGATTAAAACTTGTTTTAATAACTCTAAAAAACAGGTCTTCGTCACAATCAATTTTTTTCACCGAATTTCTTGTCATTCTAATAACCGCCGATTTAACTTTTGGTGGTGGAGAAAAAACATTTTCGTTAACAGTAAACAAATATTCAATCTTATAATATGCTTGTAGCAATACACTTAAAATACCATAAGTTTTGTTGCCGGGTTTTGCAGCTAATCTTTGGGCTACTTCTTTTTGTAACATTCCAACCACCTCAACAACGGTATCTCTGTTTTCAATTATTTTAAAAAATATCTGACTTGAAATATTGTATGGGAAATTTCCAATGATAGAAAATCGGTCAGACGAAAAATTATTAATGTCGAATTTTAAAAAATCTTCACTAATTATTCTGTCTTGTAATTCAGGAAATTTTTTTTGAAGATATTCAACAGATTCTTCATCAATCTCAATAACAGAAGTTTCATAATTTTCATTCTTTAATAAAAATTGTGTTAAAACGCCCATCCCCGGACCAATTTCCAGAACTTTTTTTGCTTCTTGATTAATAAGACTATCAACAATTTTTTGTGCAATATTTGTATCTTTCAAAAAATGTTGCCCTAAATATTTTTTTGCTTTTACATATCCCATTATGTATTATGTATTAAGAATTACAAACTTTCAACTTTATGAATTTGAAACTTTAAAAACTGTATGAACTTTGTAAGCTTTCAACTAATTTAACTGTGTAAAGTTCTAAAATCTTATTTCAAATTCAAATATCTTTATATATTTGTTTAATTTTTTTAGCATGACATTAAAAAAAATATACAAAAAAATTATAAAAATATCTGTGATAATTGCTTCATATGGCTTTATTATACTAAAGTTATATCGTTATAATGAAACAAATAATATTATTGAGCAATTTTTTAAATTCGATTATTCTAGTTTATTCCTTTTAACTCTTGTTTTATTATTGATGTTTGCAAATTGGGGTATAGAATCTGCAAAATGGAAAATCTTAATAAAACATTTAGAAAAAATCACTTTTTTCACATCATTAAAAGCTGTTTTATCGGGGGTTACTGTTTCAATTTTCACGCCTAACAGAGTTGGAGAATTTGGCGGAAGAATTTTTGTTTTAAAAAGAAGAAATCGAGTACCCGCAATTTTTGCAACCATTGTAGGTAATTTCAGCCAGCTGATTATTACAATTGTCGTTGGTTTAATTTCGTTAATTATTCTTTTAATCATTTTCCCCGAAAAAATAATTAAAATAAATTTCAACAGTAATCTTCTTATTATTTTATTGTTTATTTTCAGTTTTTTAATTATTTTTATTTATCTACACTTAGATAAATGTTTAAATTTTTTGATTAAATTACCATATATAAAAAAAATAAAAAAATACATTGATATTATTTCATCATATAACAAACGGGAACTATTAAAAATATTACTAATAAGCTTTATCAGATATTTTGTTTTCTTAACTCAATTTTATTTATTGTTACTCGTTTTTAATGTAAATATTGGAATTATTCCGGCATTTATTTCAATAGGATTGGTTTTTTTAACCATGACCGGTATCCCAACTATTACTTTAGCAGAAATAGGGATAAGAGGTTCAGTAGCTTTGTTCTTTTTCGGAATGTTTTCTGATGAAGTTGTTGGAATTGTTTCAACATCAATTGTTTTATGGATAATTAACATAGCCATTCCGGCTTTAATAGGATCGTTTATTTTTTATAAATTTAAACTTTAATCAATGCGTCCACTCCGGAAAGGCTTCATAGCCGTCATTGCGATCCGCCAGTTGGCGGATCACAATGACGAAAAACACTTTTTGGAGTGGACTCAAACTTTTAATCCCGAAGTGTCGGGATTTCACAAAGACTCAACTTTATGAACTTTTAACTTTTTTCTCATGGACTGGATATTATTAGTATTAGCAATTATTATTATGTTGGTAGGTTTAATTGGTTGTATTGTGCCAGTTTTGCCGGGACCCCCAATAAGTTATTTAGGAATAATTGTTTTGCATTTAACCCGTTTTGCCGATTTCCCATTTAATTTTCTTTTAATACTTGGTATTATTACTGTGATTGTTTTTGTAGTAGATTACATTGTTCCAATGTGGGGAGTTAAAAAATTTGGAGGTTCAAAAGCCGGCATCATAGGCGCAACAATTGGATTTTTTGCAGGTATGATTTTTTTCCCTCCTATAGGAATGATAGTAGGCGTTTTTTTGGGAGCTGTTGTTGCCGAATATATTAAAAACAAAGATACAAACAAGTCTCTAAAATCAGGACTGGGATCATTAATAGGCTTTTTGTTTGGTACCGGACTAAAATTAGCTTTGTCGTTTGTAATGATTTACTATTTTATTAAAGAATTAATTTAATGAAATTTGAAATTAGGAAGTATTATTAAAACCATAAAAAGTTCAAATAATCATAGTTCCTAATTCTTAATTTTTAATCCTTAATTAATTATAAGCACATGAAATACGAAATTCCAATTTCATTAGTTGAAATTGAAAAAAATAATTTTCATTTATTTGTTAATGTTATTTTTAATGATGACGAAACAGGTGAAATTATTATTGATACCGGAGCATCAAAAACGGTTTTCGATGCAAGTCGATTAGAAAAATACTCAAAAATTATTGAGAATTCCGAAGAAATTAAATCGTCGGGCATAAATGCAAACCTTACCGATACACAACTGGTAACAGTTAACAAAATACAAATTGGAGATTTATCAATAAAAAACTTCAAAGCCGTATTGTTAAATCTAGACCATATAAATTCATTATATGCCGATATCAACAATAAACAAATTTGGGGTTTATTAGGAGGCGATTTTTTAACTAAATATAATGCCAAAATCGATTATGAAAATAAACTTCTGATATTAAAAATGAAAAGTTGAAAATTTAATATTAACAATTAATGTAGTGAGATTAGAAAAAAAATTAATATATTTGTCGGAATTTTTTTGATTTAAATATTTAAAAACTTTAATAAATAATAAAAAACAAGAACAAATGCGAAATAAAGGAGTAATTAAGATATTTGCCGTTCTTTTTGCGTTAGTGTGTATCTATCACCTATCGTTTACATGGGTAACAAATAGTATTCAAAAAGATGCAGAAGAATTTGCAAATGGAGATCTAGTAAAACAAAATCAATATCTCGATTCAATATCTGGGAAAACAGTTTACAACTTTTTAGGTATAAGAAAATTTTCATATAAAGAGTGTAAAGAAAGAGAACTGAACCTTGGACTTGACCTTAAAGGAGGTATGAACGTTACCTTAGAGATATCTGTTGTAGATGTTGTTAAAGAAATGTCTAATAATAGTAAGGACACAACATTTATAAATGCTATTAAATTAGCACAAAAACGAATGAGAAACAGCCAAAAAGATTTTGTAACATTGTTTGGCGAAGCATTTGTTGAGATTGATCCTAATGGTAAACTTGCTGCAATATTTAATACTGTTGATTTAAAAGAAAGAGGAATAAGTTACAACTCAACTAATGAAGAAGTATTAAGTGTTATTAGAAAAGAAACCAATGATGCAATTGACAATTCATATAACATTCTTCGTTCAAGAATTGACCGATTTGGTGTATCGCAACCAAATATTCAACGATTAGAAAATACAGGAAGAGTATTAGTTGAATTACCTGGTATAAAAGACCCTGAACGTGTTCGTAAACTATTACAAGGAACAGCAAGTCTTGAGTTCTGGGAAACATACGACAACAAAGAAGTTTACCAATATTTGTTAGCAGCTAACAATAAGCTGAAAGAAATTCAAACTGCAGAAGAAACCCTAAAAAAAGAGGCAGAAGCTTCCGAAAATAATAAAAAAGACATTGTAAAAGAGAAAAAAGAAACTATTGAAGTCGATTCAACAAAAGAAAAAGAAAGTTCTTTAATTGACCAAATAGAAGGAGATTCTTTAGCTACAGATAGTTCAAGTGCTTTTCAAGCAGAACAAATGGCTAAAAACTATCCTTTATTCTCAGTATTAACTCCACGTACTAATCGAAAAGGTGAATTATTAAGTGGTGCTTCTATTGGATATGCAAATAAAAAAGACACTGCAAAAGTAAATTCTTACTTACGCATGAAACAAATTCGTTCATTATTCCCAAGAAATATTAAATTTCTCTGGGGAGTAAAATCTATTGATAAAGATGAAAACTTTTATGAATTAATTGCAATAAAAATAACAAGCCGAGATGGTAATTCTGCATTATCGGGAGACGTTGTAACTAATGCTCGTGCTGAGTTTGGACAAAACAAAGCAAATGCAGAAGTATCAATGAGTATGAACGGAAAAGGAGCTAAAGACTGGGCTCGCATAACAAAAAATAATATTGGACGTCAAATTGCTATTGTTCTTGACAATTACGTTTATTCATATCCTGTTGTTAATCAAGAAATAAGAGGGGGTCGTTCATCTATCAGTGGTAATTTTACAATTGCTGAAGCAAAAGACCTTGCAAACATATTAAAGTCAGGTAAATTACCTGCACCGGCAAAAATTATTCAAGAAGCAATTGTTGGTCCTTCCCTTGGTCACGAAGCTATTCAAAAAGGTTTATGGTCATTTGCCATTGCCTTCGTTTTAGTTCTGGCATTTATGTTATTCTATTATAACCGTGCAGGTGTAGCAGCTAACATAGCATTGCTTGCAAATGTGTTCTTTATAATAGGAGTGTTGTCGTCCTTGGGTGCAGTGTTAACATTACCCGGTATTGCCGGTATTGTTCTTACCATTGGTATGTCGGTTGATGCTAACGTGCTTATTTATGACCGAATAAAAGAAGAGTTGCGCGCTGGCAAAGGTCTGCAACTCGCGATATCTGATGGTTATAAAGGTGCTTATTCAGCAATTATTGACTCCAACGTTACTACTTTCTTAATTGCCCTTGTGCTAGGTTATTTTGGTAAAGGTCCTATTCATGGATTTGCCGTTACTCTTGGTATTGGTATTGTAACATCATTGTTCTCTGCTATTTTTATCACTCGATTAATATTTGAATGGTTCTTGAATAGAAAATGGAAAATTAATTTCTCAATTAAATTAACCGATAATGCTTTTAATAATACACATATAAATTTTATTGGGAAACGAAAAATATTTTATGTTATTTCAAGCATAATAATTTTAATTGGTATTGCTTCTTTATTTACTCGTGGTTTAAATAAAGGTGTTGACTTCACCGGAGGTAGAACATATATAGTTAGATTTGAAAATCCCGTAAATACTGTTGATATTCAGAAGCAACTTGCAGAAGTGTATGGAGAAGCTCCTGAAGTTAAAACATTTGGGGAAAGCAATCAGGTTAAGATAACAACAAAATATTTGATTGATGCTAATGAATTAAATGCAGAAGAAATTATTGAAACAAAAAAAATCTCAGGTGTTAGTGAACCCGATATTGACGATGTTGTTGAAGCAAAATTGTTTGAAGGATTAAAATCACAATTTAAAGACAATGTAACTTTTAAACAATTTATTGAAAATTACAGAATGAGTTCTGAAAAAGTTGGTCCTACTATTGCCGATGATATAAAAACATCTGCATTATATTCAATTCTTTTCTCATTAATAGCAATCTTTATTTATATCTTAATACGATTTAATAACTGGCAATATGGACTTGGAGCTGTTTTAGCTTTAGTTCATGACGTTGCAATAATACTTGGTGTCTTTTCAATAGCATATAGCATTTTGCCTTTCTCTCTTGAAATTGACCAATCATTTATAGCTGCAATTTTAACAGTCATTGGATACTCAATTAATGATACTGTTGTTGTGTTCGACCGTGTTAGAGAATTTAATACTTTACATAGAAAAAGTAAAAGAATTGATGTTATGAACAATGCCTTAAATAGTACTTTGAGTCGTACAGTAATTACATCTATTACAACATTCATTGTATTGTTATCAGTATTTATTTTTGGTGGTGAAACAATTAGAGGTTTTGTATTTGCGATGTTAATTGGTGTTGTAGTTGGTACTTACTCATCATTGTTCATTGCTTCTCCAATTGTTTACGATACAATTAAAATTGTAGGTTCTACTAAAAAAATTAAGAAAAGAAGATAAATATTTAATTATATTTCGAAAAAAGTCCTAACCTTTGTTAGGACTTTTTTATTTTTGTAAAAAACAGTAAAGGCTTTTTATGACTAATCAATCTCTTTTTTTTATCTTTAATAAATTTTATTTAAAAAAAAATTATGGAATATATACACCTAATATTAGGCTTAATAATATTATACTTTAGTGGCAAATATCTTTTAAACGGAGGTGTAGCTTTAGCATCTCATTTAAAAATATCTACCTTAGTTGTTGGTGTAACTGTTGTTGCATTTGGAACATCAGCCCCTGAATTTTTTGTTAGTTTAGATGCTGCCTTAAAAGGATTTCCCGAAATTGCTATCGGAAATGTTATTGGCTCTGACATTGCCAATGTTGCTCTGGTTTTAGGCTTTGCTGCCATCCTTTTACCTATTCCTGTAAGAAAAAAATCTGTACCTATAGATTGGGCTGTAATGATGTTTTCGGGCTTATTGCTTTACTTATTCATTTATCTAAATGATAATTTAAACACAATTGAAGGAATAATTTTTCTAGTTTTGTTAACTATCTTTTTATATCTCACTATACACAAATCAAGAAAAGAGAACAAAATTGAGAATGAAGAAATTCATAAACCTGAAATTTCATTAACAAAATCAATAATATTAATCATAATATCATCGGTAGGGTTATATTTTGGTGCAGAATGGTTAATTAAAGGAGCTGTTAAAGTTGCCGAAAATCTTGGCGTTAGCCAAAGAATAATTGCCGTAACCGTAATTGCTTTTGGTACAAGTGTGCCCGAACTGGCAACAGCTCTAATAGCAGCGGTGAGAAAGCAAACCGATATTTCAATTGGGACAATTATTGGTTCAAATATTATTGATATTCTTGGAGTTCTGGGGATGACATCAATTATAAAAAACATTAATATCTCTTTTAAAATTATGGAATATGATTTTTACTGGATGTTTGCAATATCAATGGTTCTGCTATTGTGTCTATTGCCAATAAATAGAACTGTATTAACACGTTTTAAAGGCTTTATTCTTTTATTGGTTTATATTGTGTATATTTATTTTGTGATTATTGGGTAAATAAATTAGTTGGAAGTTTATTAGTTGTAAAGTTATCTTTAGCTAAATCCCGAAGAGTATTGGCAACTATTTTGTCATTATATGCCCCACAATTAACAATTTATATTTAATAATCAATTGTATATGATTAGGATTGAAAAAATAAAAAAATCGTTTGGAAGCCTCGAAGTATTAAAAGACATTAATCTTAATATAAAAAAAGGTGAGATTGTTTCAATTGTTGGTGCAAGTGGTGCCGGAAAAACTACATTGTTGCAAGTAGTAGGAACTCTTTTAAAACCAAATTCTGGAAACATATTTATTAATGATATAGATATTTCATCACTGAATGAAAAAAAGATAGCCAAATTTAGAAATAAAAATATTGGTTTTGTATTTCAATTTCATCAATTATTACCGGAATTCACTGCATTAGAGAACGTATGTATTCCTGCATTTATAGCAAATAAATCGAAGAAAGAAGCAGAAGACAAGGCTAAAGAAATTCTTAACTTTTTAAATTTAGACAATAGATTAAATCACAAACCCAACGAACTGTCAGGAGGTGAGCAACAAAGAATTGCTGTAGCACGTGCAATAATTAATAATCCTTCGGTATTATTAGCTGATGAGCCTTCGGGTAATCTCGACAGCAAAAATAAAAAAGAATTACACGAATTATTCTTCTCATTGCGAGATAAGTATAATCAAACTATAGTTATTGTTACTCACAATAAAGAATTATCTGAGATGTCAGACAGGATTCTTACTATAAAAGATGGTGTAATTTTGAATTAAACTATCTTATAAATAATTGAATTATTGCAAAACAAGAAAGCGTAATTATTGCTATTCCTGAAATTCTGTTAATATTCCAAATAATTTTTAGCTTAAATTTATGTCGGTATAAATTTACAACTGTGGTTAATACATACCACCATAGAGTTGCTCCGGAAAAAATTCCGGCTATTAAAAAATATGAAGAGCCTTCGTCAGTATCGCCTATAAGACCTAATGCTGCATAAGCTGTACCGTAAAAAATTATTGTTAGAGGATTTGATATAGTAAGAAAAAAAGTTGAAATATAATCGCTAAAAACCCCTCTTTTCCTTTTTTGTCTTTTATTTGCCTTAAATTGTTTAACAGGATTTGAAAAAAACATTTTTAAACCTAAAACTAAAAGCACAGAAATTCCTATTACTTCAAAATACAATTGATGTCTGAGTAAAAAATTTGTTATATAAGTAAGACCAAAGGCTGTAATTATTGCATAAAAAGTATCGGCAGTTGCAGCACCCAATCCTGAATAAAATCCCAATGCTTTTCCTTTGTTAACTGTTTTTTGTACGCACAAAACTCCAATTGGTCCCATTGGTGCAGATACAGCTATTCCTACAATTATGCCTTTTATCAAATATATAATCATATTAAAATTTTAATTTGCAAAATTATATAAAAATAATTTAATTAAAAATACTTTTTTTATTATCTATATGTTACGTTTGTTATAATTTTATGTTTCAATATTATTACAAAACACTATTTTTTAATGACTAATCAATATTTTAAATTTAAACAATTTACAATTAATCAAAATAATTGTGCCATGAAAGTAGGTACAGATGGCGTTCTTATTGGTGCATGGGTTGATTGTGAGGGGTCGACAAAAATTCTCGATATTGGTGCTGGCACTGGTTTAATAAGTTTAATGATGGCACAAAGGTCAAAAGCTGTTATTGATGCTATAGAAATTGATAATAATTCATTTTTTCAAGCAAAAGAAAATATTTTAAATTCAGATTGGGAAAATAGAATTAATATTTTTAACATCTCTTTTCAAAATTTTCAAAAAAACAAATCAAATATTTATGACTTGATTGTTACTAACCCACCCTATTTCATAAATTCTTTAAAGGCAAATACTCCTGAACGAACAAATGCTAGACATAATAATTTATTAACACACAGCGAATTACTCAGTGGAGTTGATTGTTTATTAACAAAAGAAGGTGTTTTCTGCTTAATTTTACCTTATGAGCAAACTCAAAATTTTATTAAATTGGCAAATAATTATGGTCTATATTGCAATAAAATATTAAAAGTAAAACCAACACTTAATAAAGAACCAAAAAGAGCTTTAATTGAATTAAGAAGGGAAAAAATAAAATATGAAGAAAATGTCTTAATAATTGAAAAAGATAAACGCCACGATTATACAAAAGAGTATAAAGAATTGACAAAAGATTATTATTTAGCCTTTTAGCCAAAAAAAGGGGCAAAAGCCCCTTTTTAATTATCAATTAAATTTACTTAATATTTTCACTAACAGGTAAACCGTACTCTTCAATCATTTTAATATTCATTTCTTCAAGAGCATCAAGAACAGGATTGTAAATTCCAGAAATTACAGGAATATGAACTCCTGTTTCGGTAATTTTGCCTTCAAGAATCATTCGAACAGCAACAGAAGCAGGTAAAGCAACAGTACGAGCAATTGCTGTATCTGTATTTAGTGTTCCGAAATCTATTAATCTTGATTTAATAACTTCTTGTTTTCCATCAGCATACTCAGCCAAAAAGATGTGTTGCATTATACACATATCTCTTTCATCACCACCAAGAGGCATTTTTTCAATCATTAAGTCAGAAGTAATTTCAAAAGGAGTATCTTCTTTTCTGTTCATTGGTTTATCATCAAATATACCTAACCATTCAATGGCATCTAAAGCATAAGCATTTTTGTCAATTTTAAGGAAATCCGCAGCTTTTTGTCTAATGTCTGAAGCATCGTTTGCTCCTATTAACATAGCAAGCATCTCAGCATAAGTTTTTCCTGTAAAATCTTTTTTATCGTTAGTGATTAAACCAAGAGCCTTCATAGCATCTAAAGATTCACACCATCCAACATATCTGAATGTACCTCTTAACATTGTTGATGTTTCAGGAATACCATAAGTGTCGATATAAGGAATAGAATCTCTATTGGGATAAACTTGAAGCTCCCCAACTGAAGGGAAATCCAGATTGAAAATATCTTTAAACAAATTTTCAGTAGGTACTTCGGTTATTTTCCCGTGTTTAAGATATTTAGCATCATTGTTTCCTGCCATTACAACTCCTTTTGGGCTCCATGAAAATTTATATTTAAATGGGTTTGTTGCAGCCTCAGGAGCAGGTAAAGCACCACATAAAGAATAGAATTCTTTAATTTTACCTCCTTTGTTATGAACAGTATCAATAATTCTCATTGCTGACATGTGGTCAATACCAGGATCTAAACCTATTTCGTTTAATAAAAGAACTCCCGCATCTTTAGCTTCTTTGTCTAACTCACGCATCTTTGGCTGAACATATGATGTTGTAACCAAAGGTTTTTTGTGTTTAATACAGCATTTTGCAACCATTGTATGATATGCGTAAGGTAATAAACTTACTGCAATATCATGTCCGTAAACTAATTTATCTAAAGTGTCTTCATCATCAACAGTCCATGCCAATGCTGTACCATGTTCACGACCTTTTATCATGGCTTCTGCTTTAGATTTTGTTCGTGATGCTATGGTAACCTGAATACCATTATCTAATAAATAGTGAACCATTGGTTTTACTACCATGCCTGCACCTAAAATTAATGCTTTTTTCATCATTAAATAATTTTATTAAAAGGGTGGATGCCCCTCATTCATCCCTCCTTTTTTATTAAACGGTTAGCCTCTAAGGGGTTACGCTAATGTTGTAAATTAATTTTTTGTATTTTATTTAATGGCTAATCTATAATATATTAAATAAATAAACAATGGTTTTTGTCATATTTTATTGTTGTTTTTTAGCACTTTTTCAAATATTGATTTTTACAAAATAGTTAGTATATGAAAGTTTTATAAACATAATTATTCAACACATTATTATTGTTTTAATTGAAGATGCTAATATTGCCTAAAATTTAATTATCTTCAACAATGTTTTTTTTAATAAAATCACAAAAATGCTGGAAGAATACATAAAAACTTTAGAACTTGAGTTTGAAAAAAATGCAAACCAAGAAATTGCAATTCAACAAAAAGCATATTTGAAAAATCAATTTGATTTTTATGGAATAAAAACTCCTCTAAGACGAGAAATTCAGAAACCATTTTTCGAATCATCTGTATTGCCAAAAAAAGATGATTTGGGAAAAATTATCAAAATTCTTTGGGAAAAGCCTGAAAGAGAATATCAATATTTTTCACAAGAGTTGCTTTATAAATATCATAATAAATTTGATGTAGATGACATTAAGATTTTTGAATATATGATTACTCATAAATCATGGTGGGACACAGTTGACTTAATTTCCAGTAAACTGGTTGGCGAATATTTTAAAATCTTCCCTTCTGAAAGAAATAAATATATAAACAAATGGCTTTCTTCAAATAATATGTGGCTTCAACGAGCTAGTGTCTTGTTTCAATTAGGCTATAAAAAAGAATTAGACACAGATTTACTTTCATACATTATTAACTCTCTTTTAGGCTCTTCCGAATTTTTTATTAATAAATCAATTGGTTGGATTTTGAGACAATACAGCCGAGTAAACCCTAAATGGGTAGTTGAATTTGTGGAAAAAACAGAGTTAGATAAATTGAGTGTAAGAGAAAGTCTTCGGCTCATTAAATAAAAAATTGAAACTAAAACCCAATATGCCGTTTTTACTTGTAATGGTAAATGTCTACCCATTTAAAAAACAATCTAACACAAAGATATTCAACACATAATATAATTTGGCAACAAATAAATTTACAAAAGTCAATAATAAAAAAATAAAAACCTATACTGTTCTTTATAATTAGATTCTTTTCATTTGATAAAAATTAAAACACGAAATTAAAATGAAAGACGTTGTAATTATATCTGCTGCACGAACAGCAATAGGTAATTTTGGAGGAAGTTTGTCTGGCTTTTCTCCTGTTGACTTAGGAGTTTTTGCTGCAAAAGAAGCAATAAAAAGAGCAGGAATTAATCCTGCAGAAATTGATGAAGCTATTATTGGGAATGTGCTCTCGTCTGGGGATGGACAAAACGTAGCACGGCAAATTTCCATTAAATCAGGTATGCCCGAAACCAGTCCGGCAATGACCATAAATAAACTCTGCGGTTCAGGTTTAAGAGCAGTAAGTATGGCTGCACAGTTTATTATGTTAGGAGATGCCGACATTGTATTGGCGGGTGGTTCAGAAAGTATGTCGAACGCTCCATTCTTGTTAAAAAAAGCTCGCTTTGGTTATAGAATGGGGAATAATGAAATTGTTGACAGCATGATTAATGATGGTTTAACCGATGCTTTTAACAATTATCACATGGGTATTACTGCCGAGAATATTGCCGAACAGTGGGAAATAACTCGTGAAGAGCAAGATGAATTTGCTTTAAATAGCCAACTCAAAACCGAGAGAGCACAGAAAGAAGGTAAGTTTAATGATGAAATTATTCCGATTGAAATTCCACAACGTAGAGGCAACCCTATAATTTTTAATACAGATGAATTCCCAAAACATGGAATGACTATTGAAAAATTGGCTAAACTTAAACCTGCATTTAAAAAAGAAGGAACTGTAACAGCTGGTAATGCCTCGGGAATAAATGACAGTGCAGCAATGCTTATTGTTATGTCAAAAGAAAAAGCTGACGAACTTGGACTTAAACCTATGGCACGAATAGTTTCCTATGCAAGTGCAGCTCTTGATCCAAAAATAATGGGGTACGGGCCTGTTCCTGCTACAAAAGCTGCTCTAATAAAAGCAAATATGCAGATTGAAGATATAGATTTAATTGAAGCAAATGAAGCTTTTGCAGCTCAATCAATTTCAGTAGCCCGTGATTTAAATTTTGATCCTGCCAAAGTTAATGTTAATGGGGGAGCAATAGCTTTAGGACATCCAATAGGAGCTTCAGGTGCAAGAATTTTAACAACATTATTATATGAAATGAAACGTACTGATGCTAAAACCGGACTTGCAACTTTATGCATTGGTGGCGGACAAGGTACTTCTATAATTATAGAAAAAATTTAAACATCATTATTAATAAACTAATTATGAAAAGACTAGAAAATAAAGTAGCAGTAATAACAGGCGGTGCAGATGGTATAGGAAAAGCAGGCGCAAAAAGGTTTGCACAAGAAGGTGCTGTTGTGTTAATTTGGGATATGAATGAGGAGAAAGGCGAAGCAACTGCTAAAGAAATTAATGACAACGGAGGTAAAGCAGAATTTATAAAAGTAAATACTGCAATATTTTCTGATGTTGAAAAAGCAACAAATGACGCTATAGATGCATATGGTAAAATTGATATTTTGGTTAATAACGCAGGTATTACCAGAGATTCAACATTAAAGAAAATGACACTGGAACAATGGCAGCAAGTTATTGATGTAAATCTTACAGGAGTGTTTAACTGTTCAAAACATGTAAGTTTACACATGGCAGAAAGAAAATTTGGAAGAATAATTAATACTTCGTCTGTTGTTGCTTTGTATGGAAATTTTGGGCAAACAAATTATGTTGCTTCCAAAGCTGGATTAATTGGAATTACAAAAACACTGGCCAAAGAACTTGGTCGCAAAAACATAACGGTTAATGCTGTTGCTCCCGGCTTTATTTTAACAGATATGGTTCGTAAAATGCCTGAAAATGTATTAAAAGCAATGAGCGAAAAGGTGCCTCTTGGCCGTCTGGGAAATCCCGATGAGATTGCTTCCGCATATCTTTTTTTAGCTAGCGATGATGCTGCTTATATTAATGGCTCGGTACTTAGCGTTGATGGTGGAATGACAATTTAATAATTGTAAAACAGAAATCTTGATTTTAGAGATTTCTGTTTTTTTGATTAAACGATAATATTTTTAACTTTATGATATGGCAACTTCTCAACAAATTATAGGAACATGGTTTCTAATTATTTTTTATTCAGCTCTAATTATCTATTTCGTTATTCGTGGAGCGTCAAAAACGAAAAGTTTAAGCGATTATGCTGTGGGAAATGTAAATTTTTCTCCCATAATGGTAGGTTTATCTTTAGCTGTATCAATGACCAGTGCTGCAACTTTTGTAATAAACCCGGGATTAATTGCTGTTTATGGATTTAGTGGAGTATTGTCTTTTGGAATTTTTTTTCCTTTGGCTACAATCATTTCTTTAATTGTATTAACAAAAAGTTTTAGAAAATATGGACAATCTTTAAAGGCTGTTACTCTTGCACAATGGATTGGTAAAAGATATAATAGTAAATATTATGCTTTTTTCATGGCTGTTTTGTCATTATTATTAATAACATTTATTGTGCTTATTCTTGTTGCTTTAACAAAAGTATTGTCGAAAGCCATGAATGCAAATGAAATTATTGTTTTGGCAGTGATAGTAGTTTTTGTTTTTGGATACATGATGTTTGGAGGAGCAAATTCTTTAGTTTACACAAATACTATTCAGGCTATTGTAATGCTTGTTGTAGCATTTATTTTATTATTTTCAGGTTACAAGTTTTTTCAAGGTGGTATTGATGGTTTTTTTGAAAAACTTGCAGCTATTAATCCTGTTTTAATAAAATCTACTAATCCAAATAGTCCTTTATTCAGAGATTTTTTTGAAATTATATTTGCTCAGATAATTGTTGGTGCTGCAGTAGTTTGTCAGCCACACATTATAACCAAATCATTGTTTCTTAAAAAAGAAAAAGATGTAAATAAATTTCTTACAACTGCTGTTATAGCTGAAATAATATTTTTTTCTGTAGTTTTTGTGGGATTATATGCACGACTTACATTTCCCGATTTAACGGTTAATGGACAAGTTCTTAAAACCGATGGCATTATTCCTGCTTATGTTATAGAGATTTTTTCAAATGGAATAATTTCTGTTATTATAGGATTAGTAGTAATTTTAGGATTAATAAGTGCAGGACTTTCAACTCTCGAAGGTTTAATTCAATCATTATCAACAACGATAACTTCTGATATTATCAAACCACTGTTTGAAAGAAAAATAAAAACGGAGAAAGCATATATAAAAATAAATAAAATTGCAATTGTTTTTTTAGCAATTATTTCATTTTTTGTTTCTGTTGACCAGTTAATAAGCCCAAAATTAAGTGTTGCTATTTTGGCACAAAATGGAGTATATGCTTACTTTTCGGTGGCATTCGTTCCTATCGTCTTTGGGATATTTGTTAAAAAAGTTAATATAAAAGCACCTGTAATTGCATCTTTGGTGGCGTTAGTCACTTATTTCACAATATATTATGGATTGCCGTATTTAGTAAATAATTACGGTTTTAATTTCGGATATTTTACAAAATATCTTTTAGGACCTGTGCGAAATCCCGCTATCGCATCTGCTTCAGCTATAGTGCTTTCTACAATTGCAGGAATAATTATGCATCTTATTACTAAGAAAAAATAAAATTAATATCAATGATAAATTATAAGGAAATATATAAAAGCAAGCTTATCTCCATAGAAGAGGCTGTGGGGCTTATTAAAAGTGATACCGATGTTGTTGTTGCACAATGTGCATCTGAACCGCAAGCTTGTATGTCAAAATTTCATTTGGTTAAAGATAAAGTTCATAATGTAAAGGTGTTCTCAGTATTAACTTTAAAACCGTATGATTTTTATATGAAGCCTGAGATGAAAGAGCATTTCGAATTATGTAGTTGGTTTCATGCTCCCGGTTCGCGACAAGCTATAAAAAAGGAAACAGGAACTGTTACTTATGTTCCAAACATGTTGCACAGGTCGGCTACCGACCGCTTAAAAGTTAGAAACCCACATATTTTTTATGGCACATGTACTCCTCCCGACGATAAGGGTTTTGTCTCATTGTCTTTAGGAATTACAT
>QMPG01000009.1 GCA_003648455.1 Bacteroidota bacterium | reverse complement strand
CGAGCATACTCATAAAAGCTCCGGGAACTCCGTGTCCGGTACAATCGGCAACTGCAAATAAAGTATAATTATTTATTTGTTTAATCCAATAAAAATCACCGCTTACTATATCTTTTGGTTTATATAATATAAAGTAATCATCTAAAATATTCTCAATGTAAGAACTTGAAGGCAATAGAGCTGTTTGTATTCTTTGTGCATAGTTTATACTATCAGTAACGTCTTTATTTTTTTCTTTAATTTGATTGTTTTGTTTTAGTATTTGTTCTTTTTGTTTTTGAAGTTTTGAGTTATAAAGTTTTATTGTTTCAATAGCATTACTTAAACGAAGATTTGATTTTGTAAGTTCATAATTATTTGTTTTAGAACTATTAATTAATGAAATTCGGGAAATAACAACCAAAAACAAAATAATATCAACGGTTATTAGAATACTAATAAACATTAAAAAATTTACAATGGGTTCAGATAATGAATGGAATATAAATAATATTCCTATGAATGATAGGATAGTATATAGGGTTAATGATTTTATATTATTAAACAAAACCGTTGTGCAAGGTACAATAGTAAAATAACCAATTGCATAATTGATTGACATATTATTCATATACATCAAATATATATAATGAAAAGTGATTATGTAAGATAATACGTAAACGAAAGTTAAAAAATTTTGTTTAACTCTTTTAACATAAAACGATAATAAATATGTAATAAAAATACAAGAGCTTACAGCAATTCTATCCCAAATAGGATCGTAACAATTTGGGTCAATTTCTTTAAAGATATAATGAAATAAAAGATATGCTATTGAAGTAATAATAAATAATAGTCTGTATGAAAGGACGTTATTGAATAATTTTTCTAAATTATAATGTTTCTTTTGATGCATTTTTATTTATCAGATAAATATTTTGAGAAAAGTTAAGCAATAATTACCATAATAAGATAATTTTGCAGTAAAAGTTGTTGATTTTTTTTAAATCTTCACACCAAAAACAAGAATATCGTCAATTTGTTCAACATCACCTCGCCATTTTTCAATTATGCTGTCTAAAACATTTTTTTGTTTACTCATTGGCATATCATTAATACGAATTAGTAATTCTTGAAAACGTTTTGTTTTAAATTTTTCTTTATTATTTTTACCAAATTGGTCAATATAACCATCAGAAAAAATATAAAAAGAATCGCCTTTCTCTAATTTTATTTCATGTTTTGTGAATGGTTTTTCTTTTTTGTAAGATAATCCAATTGGCATCTTGTCTGCTTTATATTGACACAACTCTTTATTTCTTATTAGATATAAAGGATTGTAGGCTCCTGAAAATTGCAAGATTTGTTTTTCTGTATCAATAATATACAGTGCAATATCCATTCCGTCACGCGTATCTGACTTTTCATCTGTCTGGTGCAAGGTTTTTTTTAAGTTTTGACTTAATATGTTGAGAATTTCATTTGCCTCAATATTAGAGTTAAGATGACTTATTTCATTAAGGAAAGTCGTGCCAAGAATACTCATAAAAGCTCCGGGGACTCCATGTCCGGTACAATCTGCTGCTGCTACAATTATTCTGTTGTTGTTTTGCCTAACCCAGTAAAAATCACCACTTACAATATCTTTTGGTTTAAACAATACAAAATAATCATTTAATATATTATTAAGGTAATGCTCTGGAGGTAATAGTGCGTTTTGTATTTTTTGAGCATAGTTAATACTGTCGGTAATGTTTTTATTTTTTCGTTTAATAGTATTAAAAGCTTTCTCAAGATTTTTATTTTTTTCTTCAATCAAATCGCGTTGAGAGAGAATTTCTTCTTTTTGTTGATTAAGCGCTTCGTTTTTTTCTAAAATTTCGTTCTTTTGAGAAGTTAATAATTTATTAGATCGTTTCTTAATAAGAAAACGATTGTATGTTAAGAATGCAAAAATTAGAATAAATATTGAACCTAGAATTAATCCGTTTTTAATATATTTTTGTTTTTTAATTTCTGCTTCTTTTAATGCTTTGTCTTTCGATAACAATTCAATTTCAGCTTGTTTTTTTTCTGTTTCATATTTTGTTTGCATTTCTGCAATTTGTTTGTGAGATTCTTCGTTTAATAACGAATCTTTTAAAATGGTTAATTTTTTGTAGTATTCTAATGATTTTTTATAACTTCCTTTTGCTTCATGTAATTCAGAAAAATTTCGGTAACTGTCAATAATTGTAGTTTTTAGGTTTAAGTCTTTCGACATTTTGAGGCTTTTGTTAAAACATTCAAGAGCCTTGTTAAATTCTCCTTTCTTTAAATAAATTTGTCCAATATTGTTATATGAATAAATTATTCCTTCATTATTCCCAATTTCCTTTTGTATTTTTAGCGATTTATTATTATAAAATAGGGCTTTGTCGTATTGTTTCATGCCAAAATAACATAATCCAATATTATCGGAAATAATTGCAACACCATTTTTTATATTAAATTTTTCATATATTTTTAATGACCTTTTATAAAAATTTAAAGCCAATTTATATTTTTTTTGCTCAGTATAAACACTCCCAATATTATTGTTTTTACCGGCAATGTTTAGAACATTACCCAGTTTCTCCTCAATTGCCAAACTTTTTCTAAAAAATTCTATTGCTTTATCGTTATTTTCAAGGTAATAATATATAGTTCCGATATTGCTATATGATAAAGAGATGCCCTGTTCATCCTCTAATTTTTCATATATCTCTAAAGATTTGAAGGTGTTTTCAAGTGCCTTTTGATATTCTCCTAATTGTTTGTGAATTAGAGCAATATTGTGATACGAGGCGGCAATACCTTCTGAATCTTTTAACTTTAAGTAATTCCGTAATGAATTTTCATACATTCTAAGTGCTCTTTTGTAATCACCTTGTTTATAAAAAATTGTTCCAATTCCATTTAAAGCAAATGAAACAGCATCTTCGTCATCATTTTTTTTACTAATTTCAATTGCCTTATTAAAATTGATTTGTGCTTTGTCGTAATTGTCAAAATCTTTATAAATATCTCCTATTGTATTGTAAATATCAGCAACTCCTTTTTGATTATCAAGTTCTTTTTCAATTGCTAATGCTTTTTCAAATTGTTCTATTGTTGCTTCCAAATTCCCTTCACTTTTGAATGCCGCACCTATATGTCGATAAGCTTCAATTTCGTTTTCTTTATTACCGGTTTTTTTTGAAATTTTTAAAGCCTGTTGTGCATAATAGAAGCTTTTTTTGAAAGAATTATTCCTATATTTTTTAGATAATTGAAGAAATATTTCGAATTGTTCTTCTTCAGCAACCTTTTTTAATTGGGATTCTAAACTGTCAATTTTTGAGCTGTCTGCATATATCAGATTGTTATTTAAGATAATAAAAAGTATAAGACTAAGTAATATTTTAAATGATGCTTTCATTTGTATTTCTTTATTAATCATCAATTTTCGTTTTTTTGTTCTTTTATAGCTTTATTATAACAATTGCGACAAAGAGGTTCATATTCGTTTTTTTCACCCAACAATACTAATTTATCTGTATCAGATAAGCGGTGTGAAAAATGTGCCAAATTCCCACATCGCATACAAATAGCATGAACTTTAGTAACATACTCGGCTGTAGCCATAAGAGCAGGAATAGGACCAAAAGGATTCCCCTGAAAGTCCATATCTAAACCGGCAACAATTACTCTTATTCCACTATCGGCAAGTTTTTTACATACTTCTACCAGACCCATATCAAAAAATTGAGCCTCGTCAATTCCAACTACATCAATATCATTAACCAAAAGTAAAATATTCATGGGACTTGAAACAGGTGTCGACCGAATTGCATTCGAATCATGTGAAACAACTTCATCTTCAGAATAACGTGTGTCAATTTGAGGTTTGAAGATTTCAACTTTTTGTTTAGAAATTTTTGCTCTTTTTAATCTACGAATAAGTTCTTCGGTCTTGCCTGAGAACATTGAGCCGGCTACTACTTCAATCCAACCTTTTCGCTGTGTGTTATTTATGGAGTTTTCAAGAAACATTTTAATATTTGTATTTATTAATTATTTTTACAAAAAATTAAACCTTTATCCCTACATTAAATGGACAAAAAAAATTTATTAAAAAATATCAATAAAGATATTAAAGAAATTGAAATTATAGTTAAAAGTTTTGATAATAATTCAGAAATTCATCAAATTGATATTGATATTACTCTCTCAAAATTACGAAATTTATACGATAAATTTTTAATGTTTAACAATATTAAAAATACTTTTGAAGAAAAACAAGAAACTTTGGTTAAACCCGAAATCAGGAATGAAGAAAAAACTAAAAAAAAAGATTATATAGATAAGAGCGAAAAAACAAAAAAAATTATCGTAAAAAGAACTAAAGAAATAACAAACGATAATATTGAAGATTTTACCGTTCAACCGCAGAAAATAAAGCAGGAAGTTATTGAAAAGAAAAAAGAAATTAAGGATGAAGAACCAAATGAGATAATTGCTAAAGATGATAAAAAAACAACCGATAAAAAAAAGTCTGAGAAAAATATCATTGCAGATAGTTTTAAAACAAAGCAGAAATCAATTAATGAAAAGATAGCAGAAAAGAATAAACTTAAAGATTTGGCAACTAAGCTACAGGGCAAACCTGTTTCTGACATCAATAAAATAATTAGTTTAAACGAAAAAATTCAATTTATTAAAATACTTTTTAACGGTGATAGTCTGTTATACAAAAAAACTATAGACGCACTTAATTCTTTTGACAAGTTTGAAATGGCAATTGAATTTATTAATCAAAATTTTGATTGGGATAAAAACGACAAATATTATATTAATTTCATTGAATTAATTAGTCGAAGATTTCAATAAATATTATTATTTATGAGTAAACTATATGTTGTGCCAACTCCAATAGGAAATTTTGGAGATATTACACTAAGGGCTTTAGAAGTACTAAAAAAAGTTGATGTTATTTTGGCAGAAGACACACGAACAACAAGTGTCTTGTTAAAACATTTTAATATTGAAAACAAACTGGCTTCGCACCATAAATTTAACGAGCACAAAACAGCAAATAATATTGTTGAAAAAATACAATCAGGAGTAAGTTATGCTTTAGTTTCCGATGCCGGAACTCCTGCAATATCAGACCCCGGTTTTTTACTTGTAAGAATTTGCGTCGAAAATAATATTGATATAGAATGTCTTCCCGGAGCAACTGCATTTGTCCCAGCTCTTGTTAATTCAGGTCTGCCTAACGACCGATTTTGTTTCGAAGGATTTTTACCACAAAAAAAAGGACGGCAAAAACGATTAAAACAATTGGCTGATGAAAAAAGAACAATGGTTTTTTATGAATCTCCTTTTCGTTTAATAAAAACATTAATACAATTCTCAGAGTTCTTTGGTCCCGAGAGACAAGTTTCTGTTTCAAGAGAAATTAGCAAAATATATGAAGAAAATGTTCGAGGAACAATAACTGAGGTAATTAATTATTTTAACGAGAAAAAAGTTAAAGGCGAAATTGTTATTGTATTACAGGGCGCTGAATCAAAAAATATTAAGAATTAATCCGTAAAACTCATAATTTTTCTACGCTTAAGAATTACCAACAAATTTGGTGTTTGTCTCGTCCTAAAATAGGTTTACACAAAAAAATGTAAAAATGTATAAAAAAACCTCAAAGTATTTTACTTTGAGGTTTTTAAGAATTAGTTAATTATTAAATTTATAAAGCATTAAACTAAGTTTATAAACTTGTAACTATTATTACTTTTCTTCTTCTTGTTCAGCTTCGTAAGCAGCAAGCAATTTTGTTTGAACATCACCCGGAACTGCAGCATAATCACTAAATTTCATTGAATACATAGCTTTACCCGAAGTAATTGAACTTAAAGCAGTAGAATACTTATTCATTTCAGCAAGAGGCACTTTTGCAATAATTTTTTCATATCCGCTTTCACTACTCATACCTTCAATAATTGCTCTTCTTCCTTGTAAGTCACTCATCACATCACCCATATAATCATTTGGGACTAAAACTTCTACAGAGTAAATAGGTTCAAGAATTTTAGGTCCTGCATTTTTAAAAGCAGTACGGAAAGCTTGCATTCCTGCTATTTTAAATGAAATTTCATTTGAATCCACAGGGTGCATTTTCCCATCATAAACCATAACTCTAATGTCTCTTGCATAAGAACCGGTTAATGGACCTTCTTCCATTTTTTCCATTATTCCTTTAAGAATAGCCGGTAAAAAACGAGCATCAATAGAACCACCAACAATACAATTATAAAACACTAATTTACCGCCCCACGGCAAATCATGAACATCTTTACCTCTTACACTAATTTTTTGTTCTTTTTCACCAAATTTATAGAATGTAGGATCTTCCATACCTTCTTTATATGGTTCAATAATAAGATGAACTTCTCCAAATTGACCAGAGCCACCCGATTGTTTTTTATGTCGGTAGTCAGCATGAGCAACTTTTGTAATTGTTTCTCGATAAGGAATTTTAGGGCTCATAAATTCAGTATCAATCTTATAAATATTATCAAGCTGCCATTTTAAAGTGTTCATGTGAAATTCACCTTGACCAGATAAAATAATTTGCTTTAATTCTTTCGAATATTCAATAAGAATTGTTGGATCAATAGCATGAAGGCGACTTAAAGCCTCACCTAATTTTTCATCATCAGCTTCGTTACAAGCTTTAATTGCTGTTCTGTATTTAGGATCAGGAAATTGAATTGGAGGAACAACCCAATTAGTGTTTTTAGAATTTAATGTGTCGTTAGTTTTTGTATCTTTTAATTTTACTGTTGCTCCAATATCTCCGGCCACTAATTTATTTATTTTTTCTCTGTTTTTTCCGGCAACCGCATATAATTGAGTTAATCTCTCTTTTGAATCTTTTGTTTGATTAATCAAATCCATTCCTTCTTCAACAACACCGGATAATACTTTAAAGTATAAAACCTCACCCAAATGTTGTTCAACAGAAGTTTTAAAAATAAATATTGATGTAGGTCCGTTTGGATCACATTTAATTTCCTCGCCTGTTGTTGATTTTATAGCAGGCATGTCAGAAACAAAAGGAGATACATTAAGAATAAATTCCATTAATCGTCTCACACCCATATCTTTTTTTGCAGAGATACAGAAAACAGGAAATAACTCTCTTTTAGTTATTCCTATTTTTATTCCTTCTCTCATTTGATCTTCATTTAATGAACCTTCTTCAAAAAACAACTCCATTAATTTTTCATCATTCTCAGCAGCAGCTTCAACCAACGTATTATGTAAATCTTCTGCTTTTTCCATTTGGTCTGCAGGAATATCTACAATTTCAGGTTCACCTCCATCAGCTCCCCATTTATACATTTTCATTTTTAATACATCAACAACTGCATTAAATTCTAATCCAACATTAACAGGATATTGTACTATTATAACTTTATTTCCAAAATGTTGTTTAGCTTCTTCAATAGTTTTGTCAAAATTAGCTTTCTCGTGGTCTAATTGATTTACTGCAAAAATTAATGGGGTGTTAAAAGTTTTTGTATGTCTGCCAATTATTTCAGTCCCAACTTCTACACCTTGTTGTGCATTTATAAGCATTAATCCTGTGTCAGCAATAGAAATAGTAGAAATAACACCGCCAATAAAGTCATCTAATCCCGGAGTATCAACAAAATTTATTTTTTTATCCTGCCATTCAGTATAAAGAACAGTCGAAAATATTGATCGACCTTGTTCTTGCTCAATTTCATTATAATCAGACACAGTGTTTTTATTATCTATATCTCCACGTCTGCTTATTACTCCTCCTTCATATAACATACACTCTGCAAGTGTAGTTTTCCCAGAGCCTGCACTACCTATTAATGCAATGTTTTTTAATTCGTTTGGTTGGTAAATTTTCATTTTTTTTATCTTAAAAGTTGATATCTATTTTTAATTATATATTAATTTAATATGTAAAATGGGCTTCAAAATTAATAATAATTTAGAAACTAACAAGTAATGATATAAATTTGAATATGTTTTTTAATAAATAATAGTTATTTCTAATGTTGTATGTATTATTATATAAAGGATTAATAATAAAGATGTAAAAAAAGTGAAAAAAATAAGCAACTTAATAAATCATATGTTAAATAATGTGTTACTTTTGCACCCGTTTATGATAAAATATTATTTTTATATTTTCAATTCTTTTTAATAGAATAAAAAATAATGAATTTCCGTCATCTAATGTTAATTAAATGTGTTAATATTCAGTAAATTATAAAAAAAAGTAAATTTATTATTGTTTTAAAAAAAAATATTTTACCTTTGCAAACCAATTTGTTAAAAAAATAATTAATTTTTTATGCCAACAATACAGCAATTAGTAAGAAAAGGGAGGACAAGAGTCGAGAAAAAAAGTAAGGCTCCAGCATTAGATGCTTGTCCACAAAGAAGAGGCGTTTGTGTGCGTGTTTACACTACTACTCCTAAAAAACCTAATTCAGCTATGAGAAAAGTAGCAAGAGTAAGGTTGACAAATGGAAAAGAAGTGAATTCATATATACCTGGAGAAGGTCACAATTTACAAGAACACTCTATTGTTTTAATTAGAGGTGGTAGAGTAAAAGACTTACCAGGTGTTAGATATCACATTATTAGAGGTGCTTTAGATACTTCTGGCGTTGAAGGACGTACTCAAAGACGTTCTAAATATGGAACAAAAAAACCTAAGAAAAAATAGTAATTTAAAATGAGAAAGTCTAAACCAAAAGCAAGAGTTTTATTGCCTGATCCAAAGTTTAAAGATACATTAGTAACTCGTTTTATTAATGATTTAATGATGCAGGGTAAAAAGAATTTAGCTTACAACATTTTTTATGATGCTCTTGACATAGTAGGAAAAAGAACAGAAAAGATTGAAAAAACACCTTTGGAAATCTGGAAGCAAGCTTTGCAAAATGTAACCCCGGCTGTTGAAGTAAGAAGCCGTCGTGTTGGTGGTGCAACTTTTCAAATTCCTCAACAAATTAGAGATAGTAGAAAATTATCGTTAAGTATAAAAGCAATGATAGGTTTTGCACGTAAAAGAAGTGGAAAATCAATGAGCGAAAAATTAGCAGCAGAAATTATTGCTGCATATAATGAGGAGGGCGGTGCTTTTAAAAAGAAAGAAGATACACACCGTATGGCTGAAGCTAATAAAGCTTTCTCTCATTTCAGATTTTAATTCATACATAAGAATAGAAGAGTCGATAGAATAATGGCAAAAGATTTACGCAATACTAGGAATATTGGAATTATGGCTCACATTGATGCCGGAAAAACCACTGCTACAGAAAGAATTCTGTATTATACTGGTATTACACATAAGATAGGGGAAACACACGATGGTGCTGCTACTATGGACTGGATGGTTCAAGAGCAGGAAAGAGGTATTACCATTACATCGGCTGCAACTACTACTTTTTGGAAAAAAAACAATCAAGAATATAAGATAAATATTATTGATACTCCAGGACACGTTGATTTTACTGTTGAAGTAGAACGTTCCTTAAGAGTATTAGATGGTGCTGTGGCCGTTTTTTGTGCGGTAGCAGGTGTAGAACCTCAATCAGAAACAGTTTGGCGTCAAGCAGAAAAATATCACGTTCCCAAAATCGCTTTCGTTAATAAAATGGACCGTGTTGGTGCTGATTTTTTTAGCGTTGTTGATCAAATTAAAGATAAATTAGGCGCAAACGCTGTTCCTATTCAAATTCCTATAGGAGTTGAAGATACATTTAAAGGAGTTGTTGATTTAATCGAAAACAAAGCAATTGTTTGGATTGATGATGAAGAAATGGGAACAAACTATAAATATATTGATGTTCCTGAAGATTTGCGTGATGATGTTGATGAATGGAGAGCAAAATTAGTTGAAGTAGTAGCAGAATCTGATGACGAATTATTAGAAAGATTTTTTGACGACCCAGATTCTATTACAGAAGACGAATTGAAAGAAACTATACGTAAAGCAACAATTGATCGTACTATTGTTCCTGTAATGTGTGGATCCGCTTTCAAAAATAAAGGAATTCAACGTCTTATAGATGCAATTTGTTGCTATTTACCTAGTCCAATTGATATTGGTGCAGTAACGGGTACTGAGCCTCATACAAAAAAAGAAATTCAAAGAAAACCTGACGATAAAGAATATTTATCAGCACTTGCTTTTAAAATAGCTACAGACCCATTTGTTGGAAGATTAGCTTTTTTAAGAATATATTCGGGAGTTCTTCCTGCAGGTTCATCTGTTCTGAATGTAAGAACAGGAAAACGAGAGAGAATTTCACGCATATATCAAATGCATGCTAATAAGCAAAATCCAAAAGAAGAAATTTTTGCTGGTGATATTTGTGCTGCAGTTGGTTTTAAAAATATCCGAACCGGAGATACATTATGCGATGCAAAACATCCTATTTTGCTCGAAACAATGACATTCCCGGATCCAGTTATTGGAGTTGCAATTGAACCAAAGACTGTTGCCGATCTTGATAAACTTGATATTGCTTTAGCTAAATTAGCCGAAGAAGATCCTACTTTTACTGTTAGAACTGATGAATCTTCAGGTCAAACAATTATTAGTGGAATGGGAGAATTACATCTCGAAATTTTAGTTGATCGTTTAAGACGAGAATTTAAAGTAGAGTGTAACCAAGGAGCTCCTCAAGTAGCATATAAAGAAGCTATTACAGCAACTGTTAAACACAGAGAAACATTTAAAAAACAAAGTGGAGGTAGAGGAAAATTTGCCGATATTATTGTTGAAGTATCTCCTGTTGATGAAGGCGAAAAAGGATTACAATTTATTAATAACGTAAAAGGAGGAAATATTCCTAAAGAATATATACCTTCTGTTGAAAAAGGTTTCCTTGAGGCAATGACTAACGGCGCTCTTGCAGGATATCCTGTTGACAGTTTAAAAGTTACTTTAATAGATGGTTCATATCATAGTGTAGATTCTGATCAGCTTTCTTTTGAAATTGCAGCAAAACAAGCATTCAAACATGCTTGCGCAAAAGCAAAACCAGTATTATTAGAACCAATTATGAATGCCGAAGTAATAACTCCCGAAGAATATATGGGTGATGTTATTGGCGATTTTAATAAAAGAAGAGGACAAATAACAGCAATGGAATCAAAAGCTGGTGTTCGTGTTATTAAAGCACAAGTTCCTCTTGCAGAAAAATTTGGATATGTTACAGTTTTAAGGACATTAACATCTGGTAGAGCAACATCAACAATGGAATTTTCTCATTATGATGTAGTTCCGTCAAAAATTGCTCAAGAGGTTGTAGATATCGCAAAAGGTAAAACAAAATTAGTATAAATATCTTTTTAAAAAATGAGCCAAAAGATTAGAATAAAATTAAAATCTTACGATCATAATTTAGTAGACAAATCTGCTGAAAAGATTGTTAAAACAGTAAAGAGTACTGGCGCAGTTATTAGTGGTCCAATACCATTACCAACTCACAAGAGAATATTTACTGTGTTAAAGTCACCATTTGTTAATAAAAAAGCTAGAGAACAATTCGAGTTGTCTTCTTACAAAAGATTAATTGATATCTATAGCTCTAATGCAAAAACAATTGATGCTTTAATGAAATTAGAACTTCCAAGTGGTGTTGAAGTTGAAATTAAAGTTTGATAACCAAAATAAGCTTTTATAATGGCTGGATTAATAGGAAAAAAAATCGGAATGACTTCCGTTTTTAGTGCCGAGGGAAAAAATATTCCATGCACTGTAATTGAAACTGGACCTTGTGTAGTAACACAAGTGAAAACCGTTGAAAAAGACGGTTATGATGCTATTCAATTGGGATTTGAAGAAAAAAAAGAAAAAAATACAAACAAACCTCAATTAGGACATTTTAAAAAAGCTAATACTTCTCCTAAAAGAAAATTAGCAGAATTTTCAGGATACAAAAAAGAACTAAAATTAGGTGATGTTTTAACAGTTGATTTCTTTAATGATGATACTTGGTTAGATGTAACTGGTATTTCTAAAGGAAAAGGATTTCAAGGTGTTGTAAAACGTTATAATTTTAGAGGTGTTAATGATGCAACTCACGGACAACACAACAGACTTCGTTCTCCTGGTTCAATTGGTGCTTCTTCTTACCCTTCAAGAGTTTTTAAAGGAATGAGAATGGCTGGTAGAACTGGTGGAGATAAAGTTAAACAACTTAGTCTACGCGTTGTTAAAATTATACCTGAAAATAATTTATTGTTAGTAAAAGGTTCTGTACCTGGTGCAAATGGTTCATATTTAATTATCGAGAAATAATGGAAGTAGCAGTATATAACATAAAAGGCGAAGATACAGGTAAAAAAATTGAGCTCAAAGATTCTATTTTTGCAATTGAACCTAATGATCATTCTATTTATTTAGATGTAAAACAATTCTTAGCTAATAAACGTCAAGGTACTCACAAGTCAAAAGAAATTTCAGACTTAACAAGAAGTACTAAGAAAATAAAACGTCAAAAAGGAACAGGTACTGCACGTGCAGGTAGCGCAAAATCTCCTGTTATGGTAGGTGGTGCTAGAGCTTTTGGACCTCAACCAAGAAACTATTCTTTTAAGTTAAATAAAAAACTTAAAAAAATTGCAAGAAAATCAGCGCTTTCTTATAAAGCTAAAGACAACAAAATTTTTGTTGTTGAAGATTTTAATCTTGACGTTCCTAAAACTAAAGAATTATTATCAGTAAAAAGCAATTTGAAAATTAATGATAAAAAAATTCTTTTCGTTTTACCGGAAGCAAATAAAAATATATATTTGTCATCTCGAAATTTGAAAAACACAAATGTAGTTTTAGCTTCTGAATTGGCAACTTATCAAATTATGAACACTTCCGTTTTATTATTTGTAGAAGGTTCAATAAGTGTTATCGAAAAAATATTAGAAAATTAAATAATTGTTGAGAAATGAATATACTTTTGAAGCCAATTATAAGTGAGAAAATGACAACAGAATCTGAAAAATATAACAGATACGGTTTCGTTGTTAGGAAAATGACAAATAAAACACAAATAAAAAGAGCAATCGAACAAATGTATAATGTTCATGTTTCTTCTATTAACACCATGATTTATGGTGGTAAAACTAAATCGAGATTTACAAAAGCTGGTGCTATTACAGGAAAAACCAGTTCTTATAAAAAAGCGATAGTTACACTAGTTGAAGGAGATAAGATTGATTTTTATAGCAATATTTAATTAAGATGGCTGTACGTAAATTAAAACCCGTAACCCCGGGACAAAGACATAAAGTAGCTAGTAACTTTGAATACGTTACTAAAACTACCCCTGAAAAATCTTTATTAGCACCAATTAAAAGATCTGGTGGAAGAAATCAACAGGGAAAAATGACTATGAGATATATTGGTGGTGGTCATAAAAGAAGATATAGATTAATCGACTTTTATAGAAACCGTGATGGAATTACTGCTACCGTTAAATCTATTGAATACGACCCTAATAGAACAGCAAGAATAGCTTTAGTTGTGTATGCTGATGGTGTTAAACAATATATTATAGCTCCAAACGGATTAGAAGTAGGACAAAAAATTATGTCAGGAAAAGATGCTGTTCCTGAAATAGGTAATACATTGTTCCTTTCTGATATTCCTTTAGGAACAATTATTCATAATATCGAATTGAAACCAAATGGTGGCGCAGTATTAGCAAGAAGTGCAGGTGCATACGCACAATTAACTTCACGTGATGGTAAATATGCAATATTAAGATTACCTTCTGGTGAAACACGTATGGTTTTGACTACTTGTAGAGCTACTATTGGAACTGTATCTAATTCCGATCATCAACTTGAAAAATCAGGTAAAGCCGGTAGATCAAGATGGCTAGGAAGAAGACCTAGAGTTAGAGGTGTTGTTATGAATCCGGTTGATCACCCAATGGGTGGTGGTGAAGGTAGAGCTTCTGGTGGACATCCACGATCAAGAAACGGAATACCTGCTAAAGGATACAAAACAAGAGATAAGAAGAAAGCTTCTAATAAATATATTGTTGAAAGAAGAAAGAAATAATTTTAATCTAATTTAAAATGAGTCGATCATTAAAAAAAGGACCATATATTGATTATAAATTGGAGAAAAAAATTCTTCAAATGAACGAATCTGGTAAAAAAACAGTAGTAAAAACATGGGCACGTAGTTCAATGATATCACCTGATTTTGTAGGTATTACCATTGCTGTCCATAATGGAAACAGATTTATTCCTGTTTATATTACAGAAAATATGGTTGGTCATAAATTAGGGGAATTTTCTCCTACTCGCACCTTTAGAGGGCATGCTGGAAAGAAAAGATAATATTTACTTTTAGAGTTTAAACAAATGAGTAAAAGAAAAGGAATAACAGCCCAACAAAAAAAAGAGGTAAGAAAGAATCAATACTTTGCAGTACTAAGAAATTGTCCTACTTCACCTCGAAAAATGAGATTAGTCGTTGATATGATTAGAGGCTTAGAAGTTAATAAAGCTTTAGATTATCTTAAATATAGTCCTAAAGAAGCTTCTCGCAAAGTTGAAAAACTTCTCTTGTCTGCAATTGCTAACTGGCAACAGAAAAATGAAGAAGCACGTATTGAAGATGCTAATTTATATGTAAAAGAAGTTTATGTTGATAGTGCACGAATTTTAAAAAGATTAAGACCTGCACCTCAAGGTAGAGCTCACAGGATTAGAAAGCGTTCTAATCATGTAACATTATTTTTAGATAGCCGTACTGTTAACGAAACAAAAAAAGAATAATTAGATGGGACAGAAATGTAATCCAATAGGTAATAGATTAGGAATCATTAAAGGATGGGATTCTAATTGGTATGGAGGTAATAACTATGCTGATAAAATAGTCGAAGACAATAAGATAAGGAAATATCTTAATGTTAGACTTGCCAAAGCTAGTGTTTCAAAGATTATTATTGAAAGAACTTTGAAATTAATTACTATTACTGTCAACACTTCACGACCAGGTATAATAATTGGTAAAGGTGGACAAGAAGTTGATAAGCTAAAAGAAGAGCTAAAAAAGATAACTAAAAAAGAAGTCCAAATAAATATCTTTGAAGTTAAACGACCAGAGTTAGATGCATCTCTAGTCGGAAAAAATATTGCCAGACAAATTGAAGGTAAGATTTCTTACCGACGAGCTACCAAAATGGCAATAGCTTCTACTATGAGAATGGGTGCAGAAGGTATCAAAGTACAGATTTCGGGCAGATTAGGTGGAGCTGAAATGGCAAGATCTGAAATGTATAAAGAAGGACGTACACCCTTACATACCTTAAGGGCTGATATTGACTATGCACTTGTTGAAGCAAGTACAAAGGTAGGAAAAGTTGGAGTTAAAGTATGGATTTGTCGTGGTGAAGTATATGGCAAAAGAGATTTATCTCCAAACATAGGTCAAAAAAGTACAAGACCAGATTTTAAAAAGAAAAGAAGAAAATAGCTTTTAATATTTTGCAAATATGTTACAACCAAAGAAAACAAAATTCAGAAAGCAGCAAAAAGGCAGAATGAAGGGAAATGCACAAAGAGGTAATCAATTAGCTTACGGATCTTTTGGTATAAAAACTTTAGAAGAATGCTGGTTAACCGGTCGCCAAATTGAAGCTGCCAGGGTTGCTGTTACAAGACGTATGGAAAGACGAGGTCAAATTTGGATTAGAGTTTTTCCTGATAAACCGATAACAAAAAAACCTGCTGAAGTTAGAATGGGTAAAGGTAAAGGTGCCCCAGAAGCATTTGTTGCACCAATTACACCGGGTAGAATGCTAATTGAAGCAGAAGGAGTATCTTATGAAATTGCTAAAGAAGCATTAAGATTAGCTGCTCAAAAATTACCGGTAAAAACTAAATTTGTTGTTAGAAGAGATTTTGTCGAATCATCAATTTAATTAAAATGAAAACTTCAGAGATTAAACAATTAACAACTTCCGAAATTATTGAAAGAATTGATGATGGGCAATTAATGCTAGTCCGTCAAAGATTAAATCATGCGATTTCACCATTAGATAATCCTCATCAGATAGTACAATCTCGCAGAGATATTGCCAGATTAAAAACTGAGTTGAGAATTAGAAAGATAAATGAGAATAAAGACAAATAATTTTTGTAATGGAAAAACGTAATCTGAGAAAAGAAAGAATAGGAGTTGTTGTTAGCAATAAAATGGAAAAATCCATAGTAGTTGCTGTTAGAAGAAGAGAAAGACACCCAATATACGGTAAATTCATTAATAAAACTACTAAATTAGTAGCACACGATGAAAAAGATACATGTAATATTGGAGATACTGTTAAAATAATGGAAACACGTCCATTAAGTAAATCTAAGAATTGGAGATTAGTAGAAATTATTGAAAGAGTTAAATAATCATGATACAAACAGAAAGCAGGTTATTAGTTGCTGATAACAGCGGAGCAAAAGAAGTACTTTGTATTAACGTTCTTGGTGGCAGTGGTAAAAATTACGCAAGTGTAGGCGATAATATTGTTGTAACTGTAAAAAGTGCTGTTCCATCAAGTGAAGTTAAAAAAGGTACAGTAACAAAAGCAGTTGTGGTTCGCACAAGAAAAGAGTATAGAAGAGCAGATGGTTCATACATTAGATTTGATGATAATGCTGTTGTTTTACTTAATGCAGCTGGTGAATTACGAGGCACACGTATTTTTGGCCCTGTTGGTAGAGAATTGCGCGAAAATTATATGAAAATTATATCATTAGCACCCGAAGTGTTATAAATTTGTAAATTGTTAATTATGCAAAAGAAATTACACATAAAAAAAGGAGATACCGTTATTGTTATAGCTGGTGAGTATAAAGGACAAAAAGGAAAAGTTCTTCAAGTTTTTATTGAAAAACAACGTGCTATTGTAGAAGGTGTTAATATGGTATCAAAACATACTAAACCAAACGCTGCAAGTCCTGAGGGAGGTATTATTAAAAAAGAAGCTGCAGTTCATGTTTCTAATTTATTAAATATTGACCCTGCATCGGGAAAACCAACACGTATTGGAAGAAAATTAAATAGTAAAAACAAATTAGTTCGTTACTCAAAAAAATCAGGGGAGGAGATTAAATAATGAAATATACTCCAGAACTACAAATAAAATATTCAGCAGAAATAGTGCCTGCACTAATGAAGGAATTTAGTTACAAAAATATAATGCAAGTTCCTAAATTAGAAAAAATTATTATTAATCAAGGTGTAGGAAAAGCTATAGCTGATAAGAAACTTATTGACATTGCAAGTGCTGAAATGTCAGCAATTGCAGGTCAAAAAGCTGTTCAGACATTGTCACGAAAAGATATTTCTAACTTCAAACTTAGAAAAAAGATGCCTATAGGCGTTATGGTTACTCTTCGTCGTGAGAGAATGTATGAATTCTTAGAAAAACTAATTAGGGTTGCATTACCACGAATTAGAGATTTTCATGGTATTAATCCTAAATTTGATGGACGAGGAAATTATACTTTTGGTATAACCGAACAAATTATTTTCCCTGAAATTGAAGTAGACAAAATTAATTCAATTTTAGGTATGAATATAACTTTTGTTACATCTGCTAAAACAGATGAAGAAGGTTATGCATTATTAAGAGAATTTGGATTACCTTTTAAAAAGAATTAAGATATGGCTAAAGAATCAATGAAAGCTCGCGAAGTGAAGCGTCAAAAATTAGTAAATAAATATGCTGAAAAAAGAGCTAAATTAAAAGCAGAAGGTGATTATGTAGGGTTAAGTAAATTGCCCAAAAATGCATCTCCTGTGCGCCTTCATAATAGATGTAAATTAACAGGTAGACCAAAAGGTTATTTAAGACAATTTGGAATTAGTAGAATAACTTTTAGAGAAATGGCTCTAAAAGGACTAATCCCTGGGGTTAAAAAAGCTAGTTGGTAATTTAAATAAAATAGGAAAAAATGACTGATCCAATAGCAGATTTACTAACAAGAGTTAGAAATGCACAACTTGCAAGACATAAAGTGGTAGAAATACCAGCTTCAAATATTAAAAAAGGTATAACTAAAATCCTTCATGATAAAGGTTATATCCTTAACTATAAATTTGAAGAAAATGATGTCCAAGGAACAATTAAAATTGCTCTGAAATATAATCCTGACACTAAACAACCGGTGATCAAGAAATTACAAAGAATTAGTAGACCGGGTTTGAGAAAATATGTTGGCTTTAAAGAATTACCTAGAGTTATTAATGGCTTAGGTATAGCTGTAATATCTACATCAAAAGGTGTTCTTACAGATAAAGAAGCTAGAGCTCAACATATTGGAGGCGAAGTTTTATGTTACGTATACTAAATAAAAGTTTATAGAATGTCACGAATTGGAAAGTTACCCATAGTTATTCCCGAAGGAGTTACTGTAACAATTAAAGATGATTTAGTTGTTGTAAAAGGACCTTTAGGTGAATTAGAACAAAAGGTAGATAAAGATATTAAAGTCAGTATAGAAGATAATAATGTCATAGTTAATAGACCATCAGACCAAAAAAGACATAGATCATTACATGGTTTATACAGATCTTTGATTAACAACATGGTTTATGGTGTGTCTAAAGGATACACAATTGAACAGGAACTTGTAGGTGTTGGTTATAAAGCAGAAGCTAAAGGACAAATTTTAGAATTAAGCTTAGGATATTCTCATAATATATATTTTGAGTTACCTCCAGAAGTTACAGTTCATGTTCAAGCAGAACGTAGAAGCAATCCAATTATTCAATTAAAAAGTGTTGATAAACAATTGATTGGTCACGTTGCAGCAAAAATTAGATCATTTAGAAAACCAGAACCTTACAAAGGAAAAGGTATAAAATATGTGGGTGAACAATTACGCAGAAAAGCAGGTAAAGCTGCAGCTAGTGTATAATTAAAATTATATTATTATGTCTTTATCTAAACAACAGAGAAGAATAAGAATTAAACATCGAGTTCGTAAACATGTTACTGGCTCACCAGCTGAACCTCGTATGAGTGTATTCAGAAGTAATAAAGGTATTTATGTTCAATTAATTGATGATATTTCTGAAAATACTTTACTTTCAGCTTCATCTCTTAATAAAGAAATAGCAGAAAAGAAAAATATTACTAAAATTGAACAAGCTGGCTTAGTTGGAAAATTAATTGCGGAAAAAGCTATTGAAAAAGGAATTACGACAGTAGTATTCGATAGAAATGGATATTTATATCATGGTAGAGTAAAAGCTTTAGCTGAAGAAGCAAGAAAAGCAGGACTTAAATTTTAAATTATTATGTCAAGTATTAGAAATATTAAAACTACAGATTTAGATTTAAAAGATAGATTAGTTGGAATTAACCGCGTAACAAAAGTTACAAAAGGTGGTCGAACTTTCAGTTTCTCAGCTATTGTTGTAGTAGGTAATGAAAATGGAGTTGTTGGTTATGGCTTGGGAAAAGCTGGTGAAGTAACAACTGCAATTTCAAAAGGTGTTGAAGATGCAAAAAAAAATTTAGTTAAAATACCTATACACAAAGGAACAATTCCTCATGAACAAACTGCCAGATTTGGTGGAGCACAGGTTCTTATTAAACCTGCTTCTCCCGGTACAGGAGTGAAAGCAGGTGGTGCCATGAGAGCAGTACTTGAAAGCGTTGGTGTAAAAGATGTTCTTGCTAAATCAAAAGGATCTTCTAATAATCACAATGTAGTTAAAGCTACTATTGCAGCTTTATTACAGTTAAGAGATGCCAATGCTATTGCTTACGAAAGAGGCGTTGATCTCAATAAAGTTTTTAATGGTTAAAAAATTTACAACAATGACTAAATTGAAAATTACTCATATTAAAAGCAAAATAGGTAGTACTGAAAGACAAAAAAGAACTTTAAAAGCTTTAGGATTTAAAAAATTAAATTCATCAGTTGAAGTTGAAGCTACACCACAAGTTTTAGGAATGATTAATAAAGTTAAACATTTAATTTCTTCAGAAGAAATTTAAATATAAAATTATTTTTTAATTATGGATTTAAGTAATTTAAAACCGGCAAAAGGTTCAGTAAAAAAAGGAAAACGTTTAGGTCGTGGTCAAGGTTCAACTAATGGTGGTACTTCTGCAAGAGGTATGAATGGAGCAAAATCAAGATCCGGTTACTCTAAGAAAATCGGTTTTGAAGGAGGTCAAATGCCTTTACAAAGAGTAGTGCCTAAATTTGGCTTTAAAAATATTAACAGAAAAGAATATAAAGCTGTTAATGTTGAAAAATTACAAGTATTAGCCGAAAAATATAAGCTAACAAATATTGACACTGAAGTATTAAACAAACACGGTTTAGCTTCTAAAAACGACTTAGTTAAGATATTAGGGAATGGTAAATTAACAGCCAAATTAGAAGTAAAAGCTCATGCATTTTCAAAAACAGCCGTTGATGCTATTGAAGCAGCAGGAGGGAAAGCCGAAGTTATTTAATAACTTTTTATTTTTTTACAATAACAATTAAAAATTTCTAAGAATATTTCGAAATTTAAAATAGAATAGATAAAATATTATACCCGTGAAAAAATTTATTGAAACAATCCAAAATATATGGAAGATTGAAGATTTAAGAAAAAGAATCTTAACAACGCTTGGTTTATTATTAGTATACAGATTAGGAACACGTGTTGTTTTACCTGGTATTGATCCATCACAGATTGATGCTTTACGTCAACAAACTTCTGGGGGTGTTATGGGATTGTTAGATATGTTTTCGGGAGGAGCCTTTTCTAATGCTTCAATATTTGCACTGGGTATTATGCCTTATATATCTGCATCTATTGTTATACAATTACTTGGAATGGCTATTCCTTACTTTCAAAGACTTCAACATGAAGGTGAAAGTGGTAGAAGAAAAATAAATCAGATTACTCGTTATTTAACTCTTCTTATTTTGCTTTTTCAAGCACCAAGTTATTTAGCTAATCTACATAATCAACTACCTGGATCTGCATTTATTACTAATGGAACATTCTTTACTATTTCATCGGTAATAATTCTTGCAACTGGAACAATGTTCGTTATGTGGCTAGGTGAACGAATAACAGACAAAGGTGTAGGTAATGGAATATCTATAATAATTATGATTGGTATTATTGCAAGATTACCTTTTGCATTTGTTGCTGAATTTTTATCAAGAGTTGAAGAAGCAGGTGGTGGATTGGTTATGTTTCTTGTAGAAATAATTTTCCTTGCTATTGTAGTTTTAATAACAATACTATTAGTTCAAGGAACAAGAAAAATTCCTGTTCAATATGCAAAACGCATTGTTGGAAACAAACAATATGGAGGAGTTCGTCAGTATATTCCATTAAAAGTTAATGCTGCCGGTGTTATGCCTATTATATTTGCTCAAGCAATAATGTTTGTGCCTGTTGTAGCAGTTGGATTTGCAGATTCAGAATCTTTAAGCGGTTTTGCAGCAGCATTTTCAAATTACACAGGATTTTGGTATAACTTTACATTTGCAGTATTAGTAATTTTGTTTACATATTTCTACACTGCAATAACAATCAATCCAACGCAAATGGCAGAGGATATGAAAAAGAACGGAGGTTTTATTCCTGGTGTTAAACCAGGAAGAAAAACTAGAGATTTTTTAGATGATATTATGTCTAAAATTACTCTTCCGGGTTCTGTTTTCTTAGCATTGATTGCTATTATGCCAGCATTTGCAATGATATTAGGAGTTAATAACCAATTTGCACATTTTTATGGAGGAACTTCTTTACTTATTTTAGTTGGAGTTGTTCTAGATACATTACAGCAAATTGAAAGCCATTTATTAATGCGTCATTATGATGGATTAATGAAATCGGGTAGAATTTCAGGAAGAAGTAAGGCTGTTTCAGGAATGTAAAAAAATAAATACGAATTAAATTATAAAAAGTATGGCTAAACAACCCTCAATAGAACAAGACGGAACAATTATTGAAGCATTGTCAAATGCAATGTTTAGAGTAGAATTAGAAAACGGTCATGTTATTATTGCTCATATCTCAGGGAAAATGAGAATGCATTACATTAAGATTCTTCCAGGAGATAGAGTAAAAGTTGAGATGTCGCCATATGATTTAACAAAAGGACGAATAACATTTAGATATAAAAAATAAATAAAATTATAGAAAAATGAAAGTAAGAGCTTCTGTAAAAAAGCGTTCGGCAGATTGTAAATTAGTACGAAGGAATGGACGTTTATATGTTATTAATAAAAAAAATCCTAAATTTAAACAAAGACAAGGATAATTTTTATAACTTTGCAAACTTTAAATTTTAATTAGTTTATGGCAAGAATAGTTGGTGTTGATTTACCAAAAAATAAAAGAGGAGAAATAGGTTTAACCTATATATACGGTATCGGTCGTAGCAGAGCTATTACAGTACTCGAAAAAGCCGGTGTTGATACAAATATCAAAGTTAAGGATTGGACTGATGAGAACATTGCGAACATCAGGAAAGTGCTTAATGAAGAGTATAAACTAGAAGGCGAATTGCGTTCTGAGGTTCAATTAAATATAAAACGTTTAATGGACATTGGTTGTTATAGAGGTATTAGACACCGTATTGGCTTACCTGTAAGAGGACAACATACTCGAAATAATGCTAGAACAAGAAAAGGTAAGAAAAAAACAATCGCAAATAAAAAGAAAGCAACCAAATAATAATTAACAATTATGGCACAAAAGTCGAGAACAGTAAAGAAAAGAAAAGTAAAAGTTGAAGCTGTTGGTCAAGCCCATATTCATGCTTCTTTTAATAATATTATAATTTCTCTTACTAATAGTGATGGTCAAGTAATTTCTGCATCATCAGCTGGAAAGATGGGATTTAGAGGCTCGAAAAAGAACACTCCTTATGCAGCACAAATTGCGGCAACTGAATGCTCAAAAGTAGCTTATGATTTAGGATTGCGAAAAGTAAAAGTATATGTTAAAGGACCTGGAACAGGAAGAGAATCTGCAATTAGAACAATTAATAATGCAGGTATAACAGTAACAGAAATTATTGATGTTACTCCTTTACCACATAACGGTTGCAGACCTCCAAAAAGAAGAAGAGTTTAAATTAAAATTAACGTAATTAAATTTTATTATATTAGAAGATGGCAAGGTATAGAGGACCAAAAACAAAAATTTCCAGAAAGTTAGGGGAACCAATTTTTGGACATGACAAAGCATTTGAAAAGAAAAATTATCCTCCGGGACAACATGGAAATAACAAACGCCGAAGAAAAGTATCTGAATACGGTTTACAATTACTAGAAAAACAAAAAGCCAAATACACATATGGTGTTTTAGAAAAACAGTTTTCAAATTTGTTTAAAAAAGCATCAAGAAGTAAAGGTGTAACAGGTGAAGTATTGTTACAATTTCTAGAAATGCGTTTAGATAATTTAGTTTTTCGTATTGGAATTGCACCTACAAGAAATTCAGCAAGACAATTAGTCTCACATAGACACATTACAGTTAATGGTGATATAGTAAATATTCCATCATACCGTGTAAAAGTAGGAGATATTGTTGGAGTTCGTGAAAAATCAAAATCATTAGAAGTAATTACAGAATCTTTAACTTCTGCCAGATATAATAAATATCCTTGGTTAGAATGGGATGGTAATGCAATGACAGCAAAAATTATCAATATACCTGAAAGATCAGAAATACCTGAAAATATAAAAGAACAATTAATTGTAGAATTGTATTCTAAATAGAATGCTAAATTAGATAATCTTATGGCAATATTAGCTTTTCAAAAACCTGAAAAAGTAATAATGATCGAATCTGACGAATTTGTTGGAAGATTTGAATTTCGACCATTAGAACCCGGTTATGGTATAACAATTGGAAATGCTTTGAGGAGAATTCTTCTTTCTTCTTTAGAAGGATATGCATTTTCATCTGTAAAAATAGATGGCATTAACCATGAGTTTTCTACTGTTAATGGTGTATTAGAAGATGTTACTGAAATAATCCTTAATTTAAAACAAATACGTTTAAAAAAACAAATTGAAGATTTCGAAAGTGAAAAAGTATCTGTTACAATTTCAGATCAAGATACTTTCAAAGCAGGCGATATAAATAAATTTTTAAACGGGTTTGAAGTTATAAATAAAGATTTAGTTATTTGTAAAATGGAGCCGAATGTTAAGCTTCAAATGGATTTAACCATTAACAAAGGTAGAGGATATGTGCCTGCTGAAGAAAACAAACAATTAGATGCTGAAATAGGAGTTATTGCTATTGATTCGATATACACACCTATTAAGAACGTAAAATATTCAGTAGAAAACTATCGTGTTGAACAGAAGACTGATTATGAAAAATTAATTCTTGAGATTGAAACCGATGGTTCAATTTTGCCAAAAGAAGCTTTAAAAGAAGCTGCTAAGATATTAATTTATCACTTCATGCTATTCTCTGATGAAAAAATTACTCTTGATTCAGAAGAAAAATTAGCTAATGAAGAATTTGATGAAGAAGTCCTTCATATGAGACAATTATTAAAAACTAAATTAGTTGATTTAGATTTATCTGTTAGAGCACTAAATTGTCTTAAGGCTGCTGATATTGATACTCTTGGCGAACTTTGCACTTTTAACAAATCTGACTTGCTGAAATTTAGAAATTTTGGTAAAAAATCATTAACTGAATTAGAAGATCTTTTAGAGTCATTAAATTTAAGCTTTGGAATGAATATCTCTAAATATAAATTAGATAAGGAATAAAAAGAGATGAGACACAGAAAAAATTTTAATCATTTAGGAAGAAAAGCAAACCATAGAAACGCGATGTTAGCTAATATGGCTTCTTCTTTAATTTTAAATAAAAGTATTACTACAACAGTGGCTAAAGCAAAAGCTTTAAGAATGTATGTAGAACCAATAATAACTAAATCTAAGAAAGACACCACTCATTCCAGAAGAGTTGTTTTTAGTTATTTACAGAATAAACACAGCGTTTCAGAATTATTTAGAGAGGTTGCTGTAAAAGTTGGTGAAAGACCAGGTGGATATACTCGTATTTTAAAATTAGGTAAGCGTCTTGGTGATAATGCAGATATGTGCATTATAGAATTAGTAGACTATAACGAAAATATGTTAGAAGCGTCTAAACCAAAAGCTAAAACAACAAGAAGACGTAGATCGAAAAAAGCATCTTCTTCAACAGCTCAAACTAATGTTAAAGCAACAGAAACAAAGGTTGAAGAAACTGCTACAGAAGTAAAAGCAGAAGATACCAAAGCAGAAACAAAGGTTGAAGAAAAAAAAGAAGAAGCTAAAAAGGAGGTAAAAGCAGAAAAAAAATCTGAAGAACCAAAAGCTCCTGCTAAAAAAGAAGAAAAAAATCCAGAAGAGGAAAAAAAATCTGAATAATAATAAAATATCTTAACAAGATTAAAAAGGGAATAAATTGTCATTTTATTCCCTTTTTTTATTTTTTAACCCGCATTAGAAGTACCCAAACTTGGGTTCACTTTAAAATTCGGGTGGATTAAGCATAAATTTCAGAACTCCTAATCCATAAATTGAATATTTATGGGTTAAGAGTATTTGTTTGTATACTGTATTTATCGCAAATATTCAATAATTTGTG
>QMPG01000008.1 GCA_003648455.1 Bacteroidota bacterium | reverse complement strand
TGGATATAGAATAGATTTATTAGTTGAAGAAAAAGTAGTAATTGAAATAAAAACAGTGGAAACACTTAATGATGTTCATACTGCACAAGTACTTACTTATTTAAAGTTGGGAAACTATAAACTCGGCTTACTTTTAAATTTTCATGTAGCAGTACTTAATAATGGTATTAAAAGATTGATAAATTAATATCAGCACCTCAAAATAAAATTTTGCCACAAAATCCCGTAAACTTTAAATTTATTAGAACAAAACTTTTTTTTTTAAAAAAAACATTCATACATTTGTTTTTTATAAAGCATTTAATTTAAATAATAAAAATTAAAAACAAATAAAGAATAAATTATGAAACGAAAGAATGTTAGTTATTTAGCATCTATTTTATTAACAGCCGTATTTTTGACTAGTTGCGGTGGATTAAACAAAATGGTAAAATTGGCTCCGGAAGTAAGATACAGTGTTACTCCTGAGGTATTGGCAATGCATGGCGATAGCGTTGAAATGACATTGAAAGGAACTTTTCCTCCAAAATACTTCAACAAAAAAGCTACAATGACAGTTACTCCCGTATTAAAATATGAAGCCGGTGAAAAAGCTTTTGAAACAAAAACTCTACAGGGAGAAGATGTTCAAGCAAACAATCAAGTTATTTCTTTTGTAAGCGGTGGTGGTTTTGACTTAACAAGCAAAATTCCATATTCAGAAGATATGAAAATATCTGATTTAGAAATACGAGTTAAAGCTTCAATAAAAGACAAATCTGTTGACGTTCCTGCACAAAAAGTTGTTGATGGAGTTATTGCAACAGCAAATCTTCTTGAAAAAGACCCAAAATCAATTAAAGCTGATGATAAATTTGTTAGAGTAACTACTCAATCAAAAGGTGCTGATATTCATTTTATTATCAATAAAGCAAACATTCGTAATTCGGAAATTAAAGCTGAAGATATGGCTGCTTTAAAAGAGTATGTTAAAGAAGCAAGCGAAAAAAGTAATTATGAATTTAAAGGTGTTGAGCTTTTAGCTTATGCTTCTCCTGATGGAGCAATTGATTTAAACACAAAACTTGCTGCTAATCGTTTAAAAAACACTCAAAAATATTTTAACAAACAATTAAAGAGAAACAAAGTAGACGTACCTAAAGAAGAAAATTTCTTTAAATCAGAATCAACCCCTGAAGACTGGGAAGGCTTTCAAAAATTAATGCAAAATTCAAACATACAAGATAAAGACCTTATTTTAAGAGTTCTTTCAATGTATTCTGATCCTGATGTACGAGAAAAAGAAATTAAAAATATTTCAGCTGCTTACACAGTTATTGCAGACGAGATTTTACCTAAATTAAGAAGATCTCAATTAAAAGTTAACATTGCTGTTATTGGTTATTCAGATTCTGTTTTAACAGAATTATCAAAAACAAATCCAGACACATTAAATCTTGAAGAATTAATGTATGCTGCTACTTTAACAGAAGATCTTAACGAACAATTAAACATTTATAAAGCAGTTGTAAAAAAATATCCTGAATGTTTAAGAGGACACAACAATGTTGGTTATGTTAATATCAAGCTAAATAAATTAGATGAAGCAAAAGCTGCTTTTGAAGAAGCTAAAAAGATTGACGCAAACAATGCTATGGTACTTAATAATTTAGGAGTTGTTGCTTTTCTACAAAATGATTTAGAAGCTGCACAAGAGTATTACAATGCTGCTGCAGGTGCAAAACAAGGTAAGGAAATAAGTTACAATCAAGCAATTATAAAAGTTAAAAAAGGTGAATACGAAAGTGCATTAGATTTATTTGCAAGCAGTAAATATAACACATTTAACTTTGCATTAGCTAAATTTTTAAACTTTAAGAACACTCAAAATGCTGATGCTTTTGAAGCTTCATTGGGTATTCTTAAAAATGTTGAAAACCAAGATGATGCTTTAATTTATTATTTAAAAGCTATTATTGGTGTTCATCAACAAAATGCTGATCTTATTTACAACAATTTACGTACTGCTGTTGAAAAAGATGCTTCTTTAAAAGAGAAAGCTAAAACAGATATAGAATTTGCAAAATATTTTGAAGATGATACTTTCAAATCAATTGTTCAATAATATTTAACAAATATAGAAATACAAAAAGAGGCTGCTCAATGAGCAGCCTCTTTTTTTGTTATGTGTTTTTGTTATGGTTTATTCATGCAAAAACGAAGTGAATTGCATGAATTAGCGATGGATAGGGTGAAGTAAAGCGGGAACCGAATCGCCAGCTGACGGTGAGCTCAGGTTATTAAGCTTTGAAAAAAAATCCCACATCACAATTCCGGCACTAACTGAAATATTAAACGAATGTTTTGTTCCATATTGAGGTATTTCGATACACTCATCACTCATATCAACAATATCTTGAGCCACTCCTTTTACCTCGTTACCAAAGACTAAAGCATATTTCTTAAGCTTCTCCACTTCAAAATTATTTAAGGAAGTGCTTCCCTCAACTTGCTCAATAGAAACAATTTGATAATTATTTTCTTTTAGCTTTAAGATTGCTTCTTTTGTTGTATCAAAATATTCCCAATCAACAGATTGAGTTGCTCCTAAAGCTGTTTTTTGAATATCTTTATGAGGAGGTTTAGCAGTAATACCGCACAAATAAATTGCTTCAACCAAAAATGCGTCAGATGTTCGAAAAACAGAACCAATATTATTTAAACTTCTTATATTATCGAGAACGATAATAATTGGACTTTTTTTTGCACTCTTATACTCGTCGATATTTTTACGATCTAACTCTGAATTTTTTAACTTTCTCATTGTAATCAAAAAAAAGAACTCAAAAGAGTTCTTTTATATTTATTTGTTAATACTATTTCCAATTAACTGCTTTTCTTTTAACAGGCATTGTCATACATCTAGCACCACCACCACCACGTGACAGCTCAGAACCTTCGATTGTAACAACATACTTATTTAGCTTGGTTAAGTCTACTTTATCATTCATAATATTTCTGGCTTTAATTACCTCGAAGCCGTTTTTATTAAGTTCTTCTATTGTATTTACATTTCTACTATATCCAATAATTTTACCGGGTGCCATTGCAAAAAAGTTTGCTCCACTATGCCATTGTTCTCGTTCCTGTATCCAGATATCTTTTTTCCCTCCACAAAAAACCGGTTTCAATGACATACCAAGTTTTTTTAATGCCTCAATAATATTTACTTCCTGATTAATAAGAATTTTCCCGTTATCAATATAAATATGCACTGTATGATATTTATTAGGTTTTAAAATTAATGGTTCGTAAACCATACATATATCTTTATCAATAAAAGTAAACACCATGTCAAGGTGAATAAAAGATTCCGGTGTGTGTGGTAATTCTTGAACAATTATATGCATTTTTTGTTTTGTTTTCTTAAACTGTTCAATAATAAAATCAATTCCTTGGTAAGAAGTACGCGCCCCTGTTCCGATGAGAAGAATATCTTCTCTTGCAACTAAGACATCTCCACCTTCAATATTTATTTGCTCGTTAAAACAAGGCTCTTGTATAGAATTAATAGTTTTGGCATTAAAATTTGGATGATAATCAAAAATGGCTTGCATTATTTTCGATTCTCTATCTCTAACTCTACTTGCCATTCTTCCAATGAGTACCTCATTCATTATTGACATTGAAGCATCGCGAGTAAAAAAGAAATTATGTAAAGGGCGAAGCGAATAACGTTCTTTAGAAAAATATTTAGTTAAGTTATCTTTTTTCATTTCAACACCTTCAATAAGTTGTCGTGCAAGCTCTTTATTTGAAAGAGAAAGCATGAAATCTTTACTCTCATCAACATTCTCACTAAGAAAAATCTCATCAATAAGGCTTTCTTTTACTCTATCATTATTTAGTATTTCGGTTAATAAATCTTTAACCTGAAAAGTTTTGGTATGTTTGTCAAGTACAGCTTTAAATTGAGAGTATTCTTTTTGAGCAACGGCTAGATTAAGAATATCACTATACAAAGCCCTCTCGGCATTTTTTGGTGTCATATTCTCCACTTCGCTACCGGGAGTATGAAGTATAACTGCTTCTAACTCTCCTATTTCCGATTTTACTTCTACATTATATTTCTTAAGCATTTCCGCAATTTTTTAAATATATTGACAAAATTTTGCAAATGTAATTATTTTAACGGGATTTTTTTGCTATATTCTTTTTCTTTTATTTTCACTCCATCTTTAAAAACCACTTCTTTCACTATCTCAGCGTCTTTATTCCAAAAAGTCCATGTTTTATCTGTCTTTCCATCTTTATAAAAACCATGAATTTGTTTGTTCCCATTTTCATACCAAATAGTAGATTCTTTATCTCTTAATCCATTTTTAAAATAACCTTCGCTCCATTTATTGCCATTTTCATACCAAACAATCCATTTACCATCTCTCTTATTATTATAAAAGTCACCACTCATTTTAATTTTTCCATTAGAATAATAATTTTCTTCTTTTACAATAACTTTATTATTTGACTTGATTTTATAGTATTCAATTTTTTTTGGATTCCCATTATCGAATGTACTAACAACTCGTTTTTCAATTTTACCGGTACAAGCTGATATAAAAACCAGAAAAATAAATAATATTTTTTTCATTTGCTTAAGTTTGTGTTTAATTATTAATATTTATATTTAGCATTGAGATCAAATCAATTTATTAACAACTGAAAATATTAAATTTTTGAAAGTATAAAAAAACAAAGATATTGATATTAAAACATCAATTAAAATTATTGATTTATTATTAAATATTTTTTTTGAATAAAGAAAAAAAAGAAAAATTCTTAAAAAAAATTGGATAAAGAAAAAAAGAAATATCAAAATTCCATTACTGTTATATTCACTGGCTTTATTAAAATTTAATCTGATAATTTCGGAAAAACTTCTGGATAAACCAGTACTCACACATGGTTTATTATATTTTTCGGCACAAGCCGATTTTATGGGATATTTTATTCCATTGGATGAAAAAATACCGGAATATATAAAAACGAGTAATATAATTCCGGTAAAAATAATATTTATTTTAGTATAAGGTTCGCTAAGTATGTTGCGAATTTTCATTAGATAATTATTTTAATCATCATCTTTATCTTTGTCGGCTTCACTCATTTCCTTTTTTGCTTCTTTTAATTCTTTTTTTGCAGACTCAACAACTTTATGAGTTTTTATATGAGCACTATCCATTTTTTCTTCTAGTTTATCTAATGCTTGCTCAAGTTTTTCAACTGATTCTTCATCATTAACATGATCTTTAAATTCATCAGACCAGTTTTCTATCTGTTCAATATTATCTTTTGTATTTTTCATAACTCCTGCAAAAAAAGTAATTTGAACTATAGCAATTGTTGTTGCTACAATTGAAATTATTAAAGCAGCAATTATCATTCCCTTTGCAGTTTCTGCTTTTTTTGCTTGTGAAAATGCAATTGCACTTAATATAATTGCAATAGCTCCGGGCACAAGTGCATACCATCCAAAGCACGGGATAAATGAAATTATTAAAGCGATAATACCGAGTACTAATCCTGCAATACCAAGACCTTGTCCTGCATTCGATTGTTTATTTGTTACCTCTTCCATAGCAATAATTTTACAGATTAATAATTAATAAAATTCAACATATCAGTTAATTGGGATTATTCCCATCAAATCTTTTTCAAGTGATTTTTTTGGTGTTTCAATTATTCTTCCAAGTTCTTTATTGTTAATACAAAAAATAAATGTAGGTATTCTTGAAATTTCCAAGCTCTGGACATCAATACCTTTTGCTTCCATTTTTCGGTTTACATTAATGACAGTTATTTTGTTCTCATCAAAATTCAAATTATCAATAATTTTATAAAAACGTGGCACTTCTCTCCTACTATCACCACACCATGTGCCCATAATAATTGTTATTTTTATTTTTTTCAATGCTTCTTTTGATATTGAATTAACACTTAATGTGTCAACAATATATTTATCGTACTCAGAATTAAACCAAATATTAAAAGGTTCTGATGTTAAGCCTTTTCTGTCTGAATAACCTATCAATATCTTATCGCCTTTTTTATCAACAACAGTTTTATTTTTTTCCTGATTGTTTGCACACGAAACGAATAATATTAACAATAATATATAAACTAATATTTTTTTCATAATAATAATATTTATTACTCAACATCTTGATTTCGCTTTATTATAAAGCCTCCGCCTGAAAAAACTCTATTGTTAATTTCAGGACTACCTTTATAATAAACATTGCAGTCGCCTGTTACAATCATATCGAGTTTGTCAATAACATTAATCTTTGCTTGTGAAAAGCCACTTGCTTTCAATTTACAAGTTAATGCGTTCATGTCAAAAGCGTTTAACTCAGCATCATCGGAAATTCGAATATTCAAAACATCTACTTTGCCGTTAAAATTTGCAATGCCGGCATCTGTAATATCACATTCCATTTCTTTTGCCAAAACATTAAATGTTAATGTAGACTCTCCTCCTAAATAAACCTCAATATTATCAGTAGTTATTACAGAACTGATAGTCACATGGTTTCCTCCAAGAATTATTAAACTGTTCAATTTTTTTACGGTAACATATACATTTAAAGTTTTTAGCCGTTTTACATTTCCGGTTAGCTGAATATTGAGAATTCCTTTTCTTACTTCGGTAATAATATATTGTTGAATATTGTCATCAGTTTCGATTTTCAATTCTTCTTTATCTCCTTGTGAGATAAAAACATCAAAAATTCCACTTATTGAAACTCCTGAAAAATCAGAAACATCTCGTTCCTTGGTAACAACATTATTATTTCCTCTAATTATTTGTGATTTTAAATTGTAATTAAAAAATAAACTAATAAAAAGAAAAAACAAAATTTGATACTTGTTTGAAATTTTACAATTCATATTAATAAACTGGTATTTAGATAAATATAATATAACTCCTAACTTAAAACTTTTATATTCAAATTTACTATTTTAGTTGCTTATAACAAACTAATTTTTAATATTTCTATATACAAAAAGCTTACTATCAAATATATTTACTTCTTTAGATAAATAATTAGCATTAATTTTGGGTGAGCTAACTCCATTATTAAAAAATTTATTCCCCACAAAAACTCTTGCCTCATCCCACATATTTTGATTCACAAAACTCATAATTAACTTTTCTCCACCTTCTATTATTATTGATTGCACTTTGATTTGAAATAAATAATCTAAAATTTGCGGAATGATATTTTTACTAAAATCAATTTTTATGTATTCAATATTTTTTAATGACTTTTTATCTTTTTCGGTAAAAACAATTGTTTGAATTTTATTATTAAACAGGTTTAATTTCTCATTTAATCTCAATTGTCTGTCAAGAACAACTCGTAATGGATTTTTTCCATCCCAGTCTCGAACATTTAACGAAGGGTTATCTTTTTCTGCAGTATTAGTACCAACCATAATCGCATCTTCGTGGCTACGCCATTTGTGAACCAACATTCGCGAATGCTCGTTTGATATCCATGTTGGTGCAATCTGATTTTCATCGGTTCTTATAATATCAATAAATCCATCAAGAGTTTGAGCCCATTTCAAAATAATATATGGTCGTTTCTTCTCATTAAAAGTAAAAAATCTTTTATTTAATTCTCTACTTTCATTCTCGAGCACACCAACAATTACATCACATCCTGCTTGTTTGAGTTTTTTTATTCCTCTCCCGGATACTTCCGAAAAACTATCTACACAGCCAATAACAACTCTGGGAATTTTCTTACTGATAATTAAATCTGTGCATGGTGGTGTTTTGCCATAATGAGAACATGGTTCCAGACTAACATACAAGGTCGATTTTTTCAATAATTCGTGATTAGAAACAGAATTTATTGCATTTACTTCTGCGTGAGCTTCGCCACATTTGCGATGATAACCCTCACCAATAATTTTTTCATCCAGAACAATTACACAACCAACCATTGGATTTGGTGCTGTTCGGGCAATTCCAAGTCGTGCCAAATCATGACATCGCAACATAAATTTTTCGTCGGTATTTTTTGGTTTCATAAACCTATATCTTTAATTTTGAAAAATGAGCAACTCTAATAATATTAATCAAATAAAAAATCTAAACGATGCTTTAATTTATATTAAAACTGAATTAAAAAAGCTGTATGACAATCCTGAAATACAAAGCTTTACAAATATTATTTTTCAACACTTATTACATTTCTCAAAGATTGACATTCTTATTAAAACAGATACTGAGTTAACAAATCACACAAAAATACAAATAATAAAAATTGTAGAACAATTAAAAAAGCACAAACCTATTCAATATATTATTGGGGAAACTGAATTCTACGACCTAAAATTTACAGTTTCTCCCCAAGTATTAATTCCACGTCCCGAAACAGAAGAGCTTGTGAAATGGATAATTGACGATAGTTCTGCAAAGCAAAACACTGAAATACTGGATATTGGAACCGGTAGCGGTTGTATTGCCATTGCTCTTGCCAAAAACATATTAAGTTCTCAAATATATGCTGTTGAAAAACACGAAGGAGCTTTAGCTATTGCAAAACAAAATGCAAAATTTAATAATGCCAAAATCAACTTTATTAATGATGATATTTTGAATTATGATAAGACAAAATATTCAAATAAATTTGATGTTATTGTAAGCAATCCACCTTATGTTAGAGAACTGGAAAAAAAATTAATGAACAAAAATGTTTTAGATTACGAACCGCACTCTGCACTTTTTGTGTCAGACAGCAATGCATTAATCTTTTACGATGCTATTGCAAATTTTGCTGTTAAACACATGAAAAAAACAGGCAAACTGTATTTTGAGATAAATGAATATTTAGATAAACAGCTTAAAGATTTATTGCTCAAAAAAGGATATAAAAATATTATTGTTAGAAAAGATATTAATGACAGAAAAAGAATGTTAAGAGCTGAGATAATTAGGAATTAAATAAACCTGACAGGTTTCTCTAATTAATTGATAAGAAGATGAAAAAATTCTGTAATTATTATAAAGCAAACCTGTCAGGTTTGGTGGAATTTTATCAGCGTCTCTACTCTTTCGGATTGCAATCCGAAAGCATTAATATACAAATAGTTAATTCGGGATTACAAATCCCGAATAGCAGCGGGGTGTGAAAACTTTATGAACTTTTAATCCCGAAGTATCGGAATTTAGCTATCGCTCAACTTTATGAACTTTTAACTTTATGAACTTCTCATGTATATTTCTGAAGAAAAGGCTTTAAAAAAAGTAGAACTTATTTGTAGCAAACAAGAAAAATGCAAATATGACATTAAAAAAAAATTAACAAACTGGGAATTAAAACCCGATTCAATTGATAGAATTATCAGCAAACTTGAAAAAGACAATTTTATTGATGAAAAACGCTATTCATCATTCTTCGTTAGAGATAAATTTCGCTTTAACAAATGGGGGAAAATAAAAATACTTTTTACTCTTCGACAAAAAAACATACCCGATAAATATATTTTCGTGGCATTAAATAAAATTGACGACAAAGAATATATAAAAACACTGGAAAAAGAAATCAAAAAAAAACAAAAGCTTATTAAATATGAAACCAAGTATGAGTTAAAAAGTAAATTATTAAGATTTGCTGAAAGCAGAGGATTTGAAAAAGATTTAATTTTTAAAATAATTGATAAATTTGGTTAAAATAGGTATGTTTTATACATTTGAAGTTAAAATAAATTAAATAATGATTACAAAAGAACAAATAAAAGCAGTTGAAAAACGCATTGATGCGTTGAGGAGGTATCTTTGACATTGAAAGTAAGAATATTGAGATAGAAGAAGAAGAAATAAAAACACAAGCTCCCGACTTTTGGGACGACCCAAAAAAAGCTGAAGAAAAATTAAAATATATAACAAGTCTTAAAAATTGGACAACAGCTTATAAAAAAATCATTAATGAGTTTAACGACTTAACAGTTCTTATTGACTTTTTTAACCAAAAAGAAGCCAGCGAAGAAGAAATTTCCGAACAATATAACATTACCATAAAACTAATCGAAGAATTAGAATTAAAAAATATGCTCCAAAAAAAAGAAGACAAATTAGGAGCATTACTAAAAATTAATTCAGGAGCAGGCGGAACAGAGAGTTTAGATTGGACAGATATGCTTATGCGAATGTATATTCGCTGGGGTGAACGGAACAAATATAAGGTTAAACAAATTGATTATCAACAAGGTGACGAAGTTGGCGTTAAATCAGTAACTCTCGAATTTATTGGAGATTTTGCTTATGGTTATTTGAAAAGCGAAAGTGGCATTCATCGTTTGGTTCGATTATCTCCATTTAATGCCAACAACAAAAGGCAAACAACCTTTGCCTCGGTTTTTGTTTCGCCTGTGGTTGACGAAACTATAGAAATTGTTATAAACCCTGCAGATATAAGTTGGGACACATTTCGCTCCGGTGGTGCAGGCGGTCAAAATGTAAATAAAGTTGAAACAGGTGTTAGAGTTCATCATAAGCCAAGTGGATTAGTGGTTGAAAACACAGAAACACGTTCGCAATTAAAAAACAAAGAAAACGCAATAAGATTGTTAAAATCGCAGTTATATGAATTAGAACTGAGAAAACAACAAGATGAAAAAGACAAGATTGAAGGAGAAAAAAAGAAAATTGAATGGGGTTCGCAAATAAGAAGTTATGTTTTGCATCCTTACAAAATGGTAAAAGATTTAAGAACTTCATATCAAACATCAGACGTTCAATCGGTTTTAGATGGTAATTTGAATAATTTTATGAAAGCATTTTTGATGGAATTTGGTGGTAAATAACTTATATTTACAAAAAAAAATTAAAATTGTTAATGAAAAAAAGCATTTTAATAATATTCTTAATATTTGTCTCACTCAACTTGTTTTCGCAATGTGACAATTCTCTTATTGACCGTTGTCGTCAAAAAATTGGGAAAGCCACATATTTAAAACATTTTAAAGTAAGATTTGAAGAAGGCAGAAAAAAGAAACCACCTGAAAAAAAATACTCAATATTATTAAATAAAGGAAACCACTACAGATTTAACATAGAAAACGACAAGTCAAAACCGGGCAAAGGTGTTATTAAACTTTGGAACGACTACACTTTTTACGGTAGCTCTCTTGATAAAGACGATGGAACAACCTACGAATATTTCGATTTCTTTTGCAGCAAAACAGGAGTCTATTATGTATCATTATATTTTATAGATGCAAAAAAAGGCTGTGCCGTTGCAATTGTCTCATTAGTAGGAAGTTATAGTATGCACTGATATTAAAGATTTTTTTTAAAAATCACCTTTATTTTATTATCAGTTTGAAACTGAAATATTATTTTAACATTTCAGGATTATCAAAATCTTTGTATTATGTGCGAATTTTTACTACAAATAAAGTATATCTCAAAAAAATATTAATAAATTAAAAATACAATAAAATATGCGTTTAAATATTAAAAATTATATCTTAATAATAATTCTAACAGGCTTGTTTAGTTGTGAAAAACAGGAACCGGTTCATTATTACATTCCAGATGAAGTGAAAACGTATGGTGATTTTAAAATCGGGAGTTACTGGGTTTATATGGTTGATTCCGTAAACAATGAAGATAGTATTTGGATTACTGATTATAATGTTGGTCAAAATGAAGAAGTAATTGATAAAAAAGTAATCAGCGTTTTTGAAAAAATTACTATTAACATTACAAGCAAGCTAGACATCAACAACTATATAGAAATTAATGCTGAAAAAAAATACAACCTTTTAGGTTTTGGAGAAATTGATAACAATCATAACATCAGTTATGGGGTGAGTTTTTTTTATAAAAATGGTTTTATGCCAAGGCAAGGCTCAGAAGATTCTATCATTATTTATAACTCTTATAGCATAATAGGAAAAAATTACGAGAATGTACTTTACAAAAAAACATATAATCCAATATTAAATTTAAACGATTACACAAGAGAATATGACACCTTAGAATATTGGGTTGCGAAAAATGTAGGGGTTATAAAAAAAATTATTCGAAACAAATATGAAAATCACACATACTATTTAAAACGATATAATGTGATACAATAGTTTAAATATTTAATCAGCTGTCTCAGACATATTGTTGTTCCTTAAAAAAGCACAAATTAACAACAACTTTGAGACTAAACAAAAACACTTGACAGATGCTTTCTCGGAGAGTAATTAATCTTGTAAAACTTAGAAGTTAATTACTAAAAAACAATAATATAAGCATCCAAAACTTCTTTCCTGATTACAAATATAAAATTAATTTATGTTAATACTTACATATGTTAAAAAATATTTTTGTTTTTATAATTAACCGAATAACTTTGTAGGCTCAAAAAGAGAATAATAATTTAATTTATTTATTAAACAACGATTAATATTTACCGGCAATATTGCCACTTATAATTAATAAATTAATTCAAATCTAACCTAAAAAAGTAAAAAAATGATTAGTAATTTATTTTGGATTATTCCTATTGCTTCTATAATTGCATTAGTATTTGCATTTATTTTTTACAAACAAATGCTAAAAGAAAGTGAAGGAACAGAAACAATCAAGACAATTGCCTTACACGTGAGAAAAGGTGCAATGGCATACATTAAACAACAGTACAAAATAGTAGGTATATTCTTTATTATTTTGGCTCTTATCTTTGCACTTCTTGCCTACGTTTTTCATTTACAAAATGAATGGGTTCCATTTGCATTTCTTACAGGTGGATTCTTTTCAGGCTTAGCCGGATTTTTCGGAATGAAAACAGCAACTTATGCTTCGGGAAGAACAACTTATGCTGCAACAAAATCACTTAACAGTGCTTTAAAAGTTGCTTTTCGTAGTGGTGCTGTAATGGGATTGGTAGTAGTAGGCTTAGGCTTACTTGATATCTCAATCTGGTTTATTATTCTTAATGCTGTTTATCCAGCATCTGTTGCCGGTGGTCACAATCTTGTTATTATCACTACTACAATGCTTACCTTTGGTATGGGAGCATCTACTCAGGCTTTATTTGCAAGAGTTGGAGGAGGTATTTTTACCAAAGCTGCCGATGTTGGTGCCGATTTAGTAGGGAAAGTTGAAGCAGGAATTCCCGAAGACGACCCGAGAAACCCGGCCACTATTGCCGATAATGTTGGTGATAACGTAGGTGATGTTGCAGGTATGGGAGCTGACCTTTACGAATCTTATTGCGGTTCAATTCTTGCTACTGCCGCACTTGGTGCTTCTGCCTTTTTAACTCTCGGTACTGATATGCAATTTAAAGCGGTTCTCGCACCTATGCTTATTGCAGCAGTTGGTATTATTCTTTCAATAATAGGAATTTTCTTAGTTAAAACAAAAGAAAATGCTAGTCAAAAGCAATTGTTAAAATCTTTATCTACAGGAGTTAACATTAGTGCTGTTTTAATTGTTATTTTTTCTTTTTTCATTCTTCGTTTCTTAGGACTACCAAACGCATTAGGCATTTGGGGAGCTATGATTGCAGGTTTACTAACAGGTATTATTATTGGTAAATCTACTGAATATTATACCTCTGCTTCATATAAACCAACTAAAAAAATAGCTGAAAGCTCAAAAACAGGTCCTGCTACTGTTATCATATCAGGTATTGGAACAGGAATGATTTCAACTGCTATTCCTGTTACTGCTGTTGTTCTTGGAATTTTATTTTCTTTCTTATTTGCTTCAGGTTTCGATTTCTCAAACATTGGAATGGGACTTTACGGAATAGGAATTGCTGCCGTTGGAATGTTATCAACATTAGGAATAACACTTGCAACTGATGCTTACGGGCCAATTGCCGACAATGCAGGAGGAAATGCTGAAATGAGTGGTCTCGGCGAAGAAGTTAGAAAAAGAACTGACGCATTAGATTCTCTTGGAAACACTACAGCTGCAACCGGAAAAGGTTTTGCTATTGGCTCTGCTGCTCTTACCGGTCTTGCCCTTTTAGCTTCTTATATTGAAGAGATAAAAATTGGTCTTATTAGAATTGGACAAAACTTTATTGAACTTAGCAATGGTATTAAAATTGATACTGCAAAAGCTAATTTAATAGATTTCATGAATTACTACGAAGTAAATCTTATGAACCCAAAAGTATTAGCCGGTATTTTTATTGGTGCTATGATGGCTTTTGTTTTCTCAGGCTTAACCATGAATGCTGTAGGACGTGCTGCCGGTAAAATGGTTGACGAAGTAAGACGTCAATTCCGTGAGATTAAAGGTATTCTCGAAGGAACAGGTCAACCTGACTATGAAAGATGTGTTTCAATATCAACAAAAGCTGCTCAAGTTGAAATGATTTTCCCTTCTCTTCTTGCTATTATTATTCCTATTGTTGTAGGACTATTATTAGGAGTTACCGGTGTAATGGGATTATTAGTTGGTGCATTAGGCTCAGGATTTGTTTTAGCGATATTTATGGCTAACTCAGGTGGAGCTTGGGACAACGCTAAAAAATATATTGAAGAAGGTAATTATGGAGGAAAAGGCTCTGACAGTCACGCTGCTGCTATTATTGGCGACACAGTTGGTGACCCGTTTAAAGACACTTCAGGACCAAGTTTAAATATTCTTATTAAACTTATGAGTATGGTTTCTATTGTTATGGCAGGAGTTACTGTTGCATGGAGCCTATTGTAATTTAATATAATGAGCCTACTACGGAAAAATATATATTCGTCATTGCGATCCGCCAGCTGGCGGAGAAGCAATCCCGACCTAGTGAATTACAAGATTGCTTCGCTCCTCACAATGACGTAACTTTTCAACTTTTCGGAGTGGATTCTTGTAATAAATAAAAACACAAAAAGTAAAAAAGCCTTTCATTTATCGAAAGGCTTTTTTACTTTTATACAGATTTTAAATATCTAAGCGATGACAAAAGAAATAATCAAGAATAATTTTATTGATGCTCAAAATTTATTAACTGATTTTATTTCAAACGAAAACAATTTTCTTTCTATTGAAAACGCAGGCAATCTATTTGTTGAAGCTGTAAAAAACAATAAAAAAATATTTTCGTGTGGTAACGGTGGCTCAATGAGTGATGCAATGCACTTTGCAGAAGAATTGACAGGTCGCTTTAGAGATGATAGGAATCCAATTCCTGCCATTGCAATTTCAGACCCTTCACATATTACCTGCACTGGAAATGATTTTGGATTCGACAAAATTTTTTCAAGATATATTGATGGACTTGGACAAAAAGGTGATGTTCTGCTCGCTATTAGCACAAGCGGAAATTCAAAAAACATTATTAATGCCGTAAATTCTGCACACAAAAAAGGAATGACAGTTGTTGCATTAACTGGAAAAGATGGAGGAGAACTTGCAAAAATATGCGATATAGAAATTAGAGTACCTTGGTCAGGATATGCAGACAGAATTCAAGAGATACACATCAAAATAATACATTCGTTAATCCAATATATTGAAGGAAATATCTAAAAAAAATTTATTTATTTTTATTACTTATTTCTTTTTTGTATTTTGAAACCTAAAATATTTTTGATTAAAATACTAAAAAAATGTTGAAAAAAATTCCAATAATAATCTTTATAGCATTACTAATAATGGATACATTGCCATCGTGCTATGATAAAGATTTTCTTGATATTTCAGACTCAATATATTGGCATCCTTCATTATCTATTCCAATAGGAAGCTCTACATTTGAAGTAAATAATTATTTTGATTCTCTTCCTGATCTTTGTGATATATTAGACACATTGTCAACCCTACCCGATTCTTTGTCTTACTTACCTGATTCGCTATCAGGTCTACCCGATTCTTTAATAATAAGCGTTTTAGATTCAATTGGAGTTTTAGATACATTAGGCATTGATTCTGTTTTCTTTAACAATGAGTTAAAATACTTAGTAGAACAAAAAATTCCTCTTGATGATGATTTTGATTTTGATTTCAGCGATCTTGATGAAGATTATGATTTTATTGATAGTATGCTTTTTAAAGTCAACATAAAAAATGGCTTCCCTACCGATGCATATGTGCAAATTTACTTAATAGATTCTGTCGACAACATTATTGATTCATTGTTCGAAAAAGAGGAAAACAGACTATTCCTTGCTGCAAATGTAGATAAAGATGAAAAAGTTATTACTCCTACAGATATAAATTTTGACATTAATTTAAATCATGAAAGAATTGACAAAATAAAAGAATCTAGAAATATTCTGTTTAATGTTGAACTTTCAATTACAAATGAAGAACTCAAAACTGTAAAATTTTTCAGCTCTTATGAAATCTATTTAAAACTAGGTTTAAGGATTGCATTTCATTATGATTTATCTGATCAAAATTCAGACAATAACGATTAATAACACATGAAACGAATTATATACTTTTTTATACTAATTTTTACAACAACTGTTGTTAGTGCTCAAGAAATCAACACATTGTATTTCATGAACTCAATTCCTCAATCTAACTCACTAAATCCTGCTATACAAAGAAATTGCAGGGTTTTTATCGGGTTGCCTGCTTTATCTTCAATATATTTTGATTTTTCAACCGGAATAGGTTATAATGATGTTTTTACAAAAAATAATACAACAAACGAATTTAATATTGACATTGATAAATTAATTACTCGATTAGATACTACAAATTATTTTTCTTCATCAGTAAACATTAATCTTTTTTCTTTAGGTCTTAAATTTAAAAACAACTTAAGTTTTACTCTTGATGTATCAGACAAGGTTTTTGCAAGAGTAGGCATACCAAAAGATTTATTTAGATTTGCTTGGCAACTTAACACCCAATTTGAGGGGGAAAGAGCAAATTTCGACAACTTTAATGTTGATTTAAATTATTACCATGAAATAGCATTAGGTGTTTCAAAAAAAATTGGGCAAATTACTGTTGGAGCAAAAGGAAAAGTTCTTTTTGGTATTGGAAATATTACTTCAGAAAAATCAAAACTCGGGATATCATCTGACCCCACTAATTTTGACATAACACTAGATTCTGATATTCTGATTAACACTTCGGGTCCATTTAATATTACTCAAGAGCAAGACAGTTCAATATCAGCGGAATTAAATGATGACAAATCAATTACCGACATATTACTCAACAGAGAAAACATGGGATTCGCGCTGGATGCCGGTATTGTTTATGACATTAATAATTTTGTATCTGTATCGGCAAGTGTAATCGACCTTGGTTTTATTAATTGGAATAGTGATGTTAACAACATTTCTCAAACAGGTAGTTATACTTTTTCAGGAATCGACATGCATGATACTTCTTCTATTTCAGCTATTTCAGATTCTATTGAAAATTTTTCCCGCTTTAATCCAATTACACAGAACTCCTATTCATCCTCTTTAGCTTCAAAAATCTACTTTGGAGGTGCTTTTAAACTAAATAAAAACATTTCTTTTGGAGTTTTAAGCAGAGGCGAACTATATAATAAAAAATATTCTCAGGGATTTACTTTCTCTGCAAACACTCACTTTTTAAAATTTTTAAGCACAACTGTTTCTTACACAATGAATGAAAAGGGATATGACAATTTTGGTTTTGGCTTAGGTCTTAAAGGTGGTCCTTTGCAATTTTATTTAGTTAGCGACAACATTCCTGTTAAGCCACAAGAAGTAAGCTATGTAAATTTCCGTTTTGGATTTAACTTGCTATTTGGATGCAAGAAGAAAGAAGAGGATACAGATTCGAAATCAAGAAATATCTTGCTATGGTTTTAATTGTTATGGAATTAAAAGTTGAGCTTAACAACTTTTAGAAATAATCAATACAAGAGCGTAAATGAAAAAATTCATAATATTTATATTTCTATTATTCTCAATTAACACACAAGCCGAAAGCCTAAATCTTAATAATAAATTTTCTAAAGACGATGTAAAAATTGAATTTCAAAAAATTATTATTCAAGATATTGAAGCGAACATAAAAATAATTATTCTCAATAAAGAAAAAGCGTCATTTTATAAAAATCAAGAAATTGATTTTTTTGTCAATGGGAAATTACATAAATCAAAAATAATTGACAATAAGATAATTATAAAGCACAAATTTCATTCGAAAGAAAAAATTGATATTATTCTTGACAACTATTCATTTTCGAAACAAATAAGCCCTATTCCTTTATGGTTATCAATTCTACCCCCGTTAATTGCAATATTCATTGCATTATTATTTAAAGAAGTTGTTACGGCTCTATTTCTTGGAATATTGGTCGGCACAACAACAATTTATTTATATCAGGATGCTTCTATTGTTGCTGCTTTGCTTAAAGGAATGTTTTCAATAGTTGACACTTATGTTATTGAATCGATGAGTGACAAAGGTCATTTATCAATAATAGTATTTTCAATGCTTATTGGTGCAACAGTTAACATAATTACCCGCAACGGAGGAATGAACGGGATTGTTAACATTTTATTAAAATACGCCAGAAGTGCTCGTTCCGGGCAACTAATTACCTGGTTTTTAGGACTTGCGATTTTTTTCGACGATTATGCCAATACTCTTGTTGTAGGTAACACAATGCGACCAATAACAGACAGGATGAAAATATCGAGAGAAAAATTAAGCTATATTGTTGATTCAACAGCTGCCCCTGTAGCAGCTCTGGCACTTGTAACAACATGGATAGGCATTGAGTTAAGTTACATTCAAGACGGAATATCAACAATTGGAATAAACACTAGTGCCTACAGTGTGTTTATTAGCTCGTTAAACACCAGATTTTATCCTATTTATACAATTGTTTTTATGTTTATTTTAATTGTAATGAAAAAGGATTATGGACCAATGCTTAAAGCTGAAAAAAAAGCAAGAAAGTCAGAAATAATTAAAATAGCTGAGAAAAAACACGTAAATAAAGTCATTAAATACAACAACAAATGGTTTAATGCTGCCATTCCTATTTTATTTATCATTTTTGGGACACTTGTGGGCCTTTTATACACAGGTTGGGATAGTAATATTTGGAACAATGATTCAATAAAATTCTCATCAAAATTATCAACATTTATCGGGCATTCCAACTCATACTTGGCTCTGCTTTGGGCTTCACTATCTGGAGTTATTGTTGCAATTGCATTATCGATGGGACAAAGAATACTAAATCTGAGCGAATGTATTGAGAGTTTAATTACAGGTTTTAAAACAATGTTCAATGCAATATTAATCTTAATATTAGCATGGTCGTTGGCTCAAATTACAAAAGATTTACACACTGCCGATTTTATAACACAAAGCTTAGTTTATATAAAAATATCGCCTTATTTGTTACCAACCATAACATTTATTCTTTCTGCTTTAATAGCTTTTTCAACCGGCTCATCGTGGGGAACAATGGCCATTTTGTATCCGTTAATACTACCTGCATCGTGGTTAATATGCAAAAATTTCGATTTTGATTATAATGCATCAATAGCAATTTTTTATAATGTAGTATCGTCAATATTAGCAGGATCAGTTTTAGGAGACCATTGCTCTCCAATTTCTGACACAACAATACTTAGTTCGCTTGCAAGCTCGTGTAATCATATTGAACATGTTCGCACTCAACTCCCCTATGCCTTAACTGTTGGAGCAGTATCAATTGTTTTTGGAACATTACCATCTGCTTATGGTATTCCTTCATTAGTATTATTCCCTTTAGGAATAATTGTTATTTATTTAATAATTAAATTTGCAGGGAAAAAAGTTGAATAAAAAAAATCCCTAACAAATAAAATCTAAAATTTTCAGCATTTTCAAAAACAAAGTCCGTCAAAAATTGAAAGGCTCTTTTCATTTAATAAGAATTAACCCAGAAAATTCATAATTTTTCTACGCTTAAGAATTACCAACAAATTTGGTGTTTGTTATAAGCCCAAATTTAGGTACTTCTAATGCGGGGTTTACTTGCGTGAGCTCACCGCCAGCTGGCGGCTCGGTTCCCGTTTTACTTCCCACTATCCATCGCTAATTCATGCAATTCACTTAGTTTTTGCATGAATAAAGCGGATTAAACCTCTATATTTCAACAGTTTCTAATTGTAATTGTTTCTGATAATATTCCTGTTTTATTTGGTTGATTGTCTCTTTCACAGAAATAATTTTTTCGGCTAAATAAGCTTTCGTTCCTGCAAAAGAAAAACCATTTGTAAAATCACCCTGAGCAGCATTAAACAAAGCTTCTGCAATACAAAATTGAGACTTTTTATAATCGCATGTTTTCAAACATTTCCAAGAGCAATTAATCGGTTTCTGTTTTCCTTGTTTAATTTGCTTAACAAAATCATTTGTAAGCACTCTACCCGGCAAGCCAACAGGGCTACTGATTAAAGTAACATCTTCTTTAGAACAAGATATATAATTTTGTTTAAATTTTTCAGAGACATCGCACTCGTTGGTTGTAACAAATCGTGTGCCCATAATCACTCCTTGTGCACCTGCACTCATAATATCAAACATATCTTTTCCTGTGTAAATACCCCCTCCGGCAATAACAGGAATTTCTATTCCATATTTTTGTTCAAAAAATTTCATCTCATTCACTGTCTCTTTAACTATTGAAGATAATGAAATTTTCGAATCAATTGCATCTTCTTTCTTAAAACCCAAATGACCACCTGCCAAAGGACCTTCAATTATAACAGCATCAGGCACGCGATTATATTGTTCCGCCCAACGACGAAAAATTAATTTTGCTGCTCTTGCAGATGATACTTTTGGAATAAATTTTGTTTCAGTATTTTCTAAAAGGTAATCAGGTTTCTTAAGAGGCAATCCGGCTCCAACAATTACAACATCTATTTTTTCTTCAAATGCAACTTTTAATAAATCTTCATAATCCGTAACAGCCATCATTATGTTAACCCCGATTATTCCTTTAGATTTTAAACGAGCTTTTCGGATTTCTTTTCTTAAGGCTATTTTATTTGATTCTCTAAAATGTTTTTTATAATCAGGTTCTTTCATTCCAATACCTACAGCCGAGATGATTCCAATTCCACCTTCGTTAGCTACTGCAGATGCTAATCCAGATAATGACACACATACACCCATACCTCCTTGAATAACTGGTAGAGGAACATTTAAGTTCCCTATTTTTAATGCTTTCATAAAAATTCAATTTTTTAATTAATAATAAAAGCAAAACTACATATTTAAAATTATCAAATAAAAAAACAGGGATGTCTGAAACTAATTAGGGATGATTGTTATCTATTTATATGCGAAAAAATAATTTTAGGGGCGAAAAAAATTAGATTATATCAATTTAGAAAATTCATTAATATATTTTTGAGATACTATCGCAGGAAAATCAATATTCTTGAAAAACAATTTGTATCCTTGCGAATTGCCTTGTATTTCATCAATCCGATTAATATTTACAATAAAAGTTCTATGGCATCTGACAATAAAATCATATTCATGAATTAATTCCTGCGCCTTTTGAAGGGTCGTTCTAATCATTTGTTTTTTTACAAGACCGTTACTTTCGTAATAAACTTCAATGTAATTATCTGCAGATTTAATAAGTATTAAAGAATTCAACTTAATAATAAGTTTATCTTTTTTATAGTCGGATTCGAAATTAATAAATTTTTCTTTTTGTTGTTTACTTTCAATTAATTTTTTATTTAGTTGCTGTGCCGATTTCAGATGAGCTTTTAATAATCTTTCTTGGTTTATAATAATAAGAACAGCAACAGGAAGTACCCCAAGCAAAATAATTTTTACAATATCGTTAAAGTTAATATCAAATACTCCGAATAATTTTGAATAAAACATAAAGTCACTACTTGAAATTGCTAAAAGTATCCATAGGTTCCAGATAATTTCTTTTTTTATGTTCCAACCGTTATTACGAAAAATTTTAGGAAATAAACTCGGTAAAATAATTAAGTTAAAACTAAGAACCAAAAATGTAGATACAGCAAGCCCTGTTACTAAATAGAAAATTTCTTTTTTTGAGAAAGAACTAATCTCAATAGGCTGAAAAATCAACAGAAAGGCTAAAACTCCTAAACTAATAAAAAATATTATCTTAGCATTATGTCTTAAATCATCGTTAAAAGGATATGATTTTTTTAAAAATTGTAACATTTGTCTTTTTTTTGTGATTGTTATAATTTTCTGTGGCTTTATTATACCAAATATTTTATATTAACCCGAAAAATTCATAATTTTTCTACGCTTAAGAATTACCAACAAATTTGGTGTTTTTAAAACCCCAAATTTGGGTACTTCTAATGCGGGGTTTATCGCTTTACTTTCCGCTATCCATCGCTAATTCATGCAATTCACTTCGTTTTTGCATGAATAAAGCGGGTTAAAATTAATACAAAAAAACAGAAATAGAAGAAACAAAAATACAATTATTTATTAATAATTAAAAAGCCTGTCAAGATATTATTGACAGGCTTTTATACTCTAAAAAATTAACAAATAAATTTTAAACTAATTTTACATTAACTGCATTTAATCCTTTTTTACCTTCTGTTAATTCAAATTCTACTTCGTCACCTTCTTGAATTTTGTCAATTAAACCTGACACATGAACGAAATATTCACTTTTTGTTTCTTCTTCAATAACAAAACCAAAACCTTTAGCTTCATTAAAAAATTTTACTGTTCCTTTTTTCATTATTATAATTTATATTTTTAATTATACAAAAATAAGGGTATTTATTTACATATAATAATTTTTTTTCAATATTAAGATAAAAAAATATACATAAATAATTAACCTAAAAAAGAAAAGAACAGAATAAATCCAAGGAATAATAATAAAACTCCTATTAAAACCAATATCTTTTTTCGATTTTTCTCTTTATCTGTCAAGCATCTAATTCTCCCTTCCTGTTTATATTTTGATTCAATAGAGCGCCCAACTATCACACCAAACAAAACACCAATTACAGGGCCTATTGTAATATAATTTGACTTTTCAAATGTACTGCCAAAATAAAGCCCTAAGGCTGTAAAAACAGCCACTCCTAATGCAATATACATTCCCACAAAATGTCCTTCGGGATATTTCTTTTTTTCGACTTTCATATACTATTATTTTTTTGTTATCGCTTTATCAAAAAAGACACAATTTATCTTTGCGAATTAATATATTCGTCTAATTCATCTATTGAAGATTCGTATTCAAAAGCATCGTTAACTTTAAAATAATTTCCAATATCGTAAGTGTGCCTGTAAGCAAATTTAGCATATTCAAGTTTAGAATCTTCATATTCAAAAACCTTCATTATCTCCTTAACTTGAGAGGCAAGCAAACAGTTTGAAGTAGTAATTTGTTTTGCAATGGTTAATTTACTATCCTCAAAATCTTTTGAAGCAATTGTTTGTTTTGCACTCAAAAAATCTGCCTGTGTCATTGGAACATTACATCCGGTTTTCCCGTTATAATTAGAAACATATCCTTTTTGGGTAGAGCCTTGGTTCATGCTAATATTACTTGAACTTGAAGAAGTTGTTGTTGTCGTTGTTGAATATGTTGTTGTCGTTTTAGATAAATCTTGGTTTGTTGTTGCATCAGGGTCTGTAACCTTTAAATTAAAATTAACACCTGAATCACCGCCTGAAATATTTATATTAACCGAGCTTTTATTATCGCTGTCATCATTTGAAGTTGATGTTGTTGTTTCTGTATAAGTAACAGTAGTGCTATTTGGAGCAGATGTTGTTGTATATTTTACAACATTTTGATTGTTTGATGTCTGAGGAGCTTGTTCTATTGGCACTTCACCTCTAAATCGAAGAGTATAAATACCCTTTTTGTTTTGTTTTATAGCATAGGTTGTTTCTTTTCCTTTATTGAAAAATATGTTTTTATCAATTTCTCCAAGACTTTTATCATTAAAAACAATTTTTATATGATAATTTACGGCATTTAGGTCTGTAATCTTAACATTTGTTTGTGGCACAGAGTTTTGGTTTATTCCATTTAAAAAAATTGTAAACGCCTCACCATTTTCAGTAAAAAAAACCAAATTTGAGTTTTGTGCATTAGCAAAACCAAAGAAAAACAAACTAACTAAAACGATTAAATATCTTTTCATAATAATAAATTTTACTGATAAATATATATCAAACAAAAATAGAAAAACATTTGAGATAATACTTTTTTTATATAATATTTTTCTTAATTAAATCAGTCTTTGCAAATTAATTGCTAAATAATTAATAAATTTGTTTTTTTAAATTCTTTCTTTTATAAATGTTTTTTAAAATTTTCTTCATATCACTTATTTTTGTTGGGATTGCATTTATGGCTCTTTCAATAAAATTATTATTAAAAAAAAATGCAAAATTCCCCAACTCTTCAATAAGCAAGAATAAAGAATTGAAAAAGCGTGGAATTTTTTGCGCTAATACTCAAGACAAAATTGCAAACCGGGAAGCTTGTAATTTATGTGAGAATAATTAACCAGAAAAAATCACAATTTTTCTACGCTTAAGAATTACCAACAAATTAATTATTTAAACCAATAATCATCTTTTTAATATTATGGGTGTAATAATTTTCAAACTCTCCTTTTTTATTTGAATAGATAAAATATGCTTCGAGCTTTGGTGTACTTTTAACAATAGCAATACTTTTTTCAAGTCCGAGAACCATAAAAGCTGTAGCATAGGCATCGGCAGTCATACAATCGTCGCAAAAAACCGAAGCACTTAAAAGAGAATGTGTTACAGGGAAACCAGTTTTTGGATTAATAGTGTGAGAATATTTAACTCCATCTTTAATATAAAATTGTCGGTAGTTACCTGAAGTTGCAACTGCTTGATTTTTTAGATAAACAACATCTTCAATTTCTCTAGACGAAAGAGTGGTATCCTCAATTGGTTTATCAATACCAATTTTCCAGAATTGATTATTTTTATTAACTCCTTTAGCTCTTATCTCTCCTCCAATCTCAACTAGATAGTTTTCAACACCTTTTTCATTTAAAAAATCACAAACAACATCAACTGAATACCCTTTTGCAATAGCGTTTGCATCAAGCATAATGTTTGGGTTCTGTTTAATTATTTTGTTATTATTCAATTCAACTTTTTGATAACCTACATATTGTAAAATACTGTCGATAAACGCACTGTCTACATTCTTGATTTTTTCGAATCCAAATCCCCATGCATTAACAAGAGGTGCAACTGTAATATCAAAAGCTCCTTGTGTCTTTTCAGATACTTCATAAGCCTTTTTAAAAACTGTTTTAAAATGATAATCCAAAACAACATTAGTATCATTATTGTTGACTCTAGAAATTATTGAATTTGGGTCGTATGTTGACAAGGATGTATCGAAATTATGCATACACTTTTCTATTTCATTTTTTAAATCAACGCCATTATTGCTTTCATAAGTAATATGATAAATTGTTCCATGAATAAAACCTGCATTAGAAAAGTATTGTGAATTACTGTTACAAGAAATTATCAAAAAAAATATTAGAACTACTATAATTGATTTAATAACTTTCATGAGTTTAATTTTTGTATTCTAAAATTATTTAAACTTTTATGTTTATGGACTTAAGCAACATAAAAAATGCCATAAAATCTCAACTCTTTTTTATGATTTAACCCGGAAAATTCATTAATTTTCTACGATTAAGTAATACCAACAAATTTGGGAATTTCATTAACCCCAAATTTGGGTATTACTAAATCGGGGTTTCCCGCTTTGCACCCCACTATC
>QMPG01000007.1 GCA_003648455.1 Bacteroidota bacterium | reverse complement strand
TTTTAACAATGAGAATATAATTCAATTAGATAAAAGAGACATACAAATTTCTATCTTTAAGAGTGGAGATACTTCATTAGAAGATGGAATGTATGTTATCTCACAATGTGCATTTAAATTAGACACAGATTTTTCTAACAAAAAAATTAATGCTATTTTTAATGACTTTACTATTGAAGATTATTTCAGCGGAACAAAAGAGAGAACTAGAAGTTATATTCCTGATAATATTGTTTTTAAAGTAGAAGATAATAAAATAACAAAATTATATTTCGTTGAAGTAAAGTCGAAAATGTCTACTGGAAGTGATCACGAAAAATATTTGAACATTTCCAGAAAATATAAAACATTAAAAGATAATGGATATATTTTCACTAATCTAATTATTGTTTTTGGTGGTATGTTAGATGTTAAGCTTGGAACATATAAAGACAACAGGGAAGCAATGACCGAAAAAGTTAGGTCTGTTGCTGGAGCTGGAGAAGTTCGCTCTTGTTTTGAGGGCGTAATTGATGGAATAAGTAGTTTTAACTTAATGGAAGAAACACAAATTACGTTTGTAAGTTCTTTGGTAAATGGAGATTTTAATATTGGAAACTAATATATTTTATACTGGAAAAGCAGAAGAAGTTTTAAGTGATATAGAAAGTAATTCTATAGATTTAATAGTTACATCTCCTCCGTATGATAATTTGAGAACATATAAAAGAGTTGTAGGGAACAACAAAGTGGAGTTTAACGGATACTCTTTTCCTTTTGAGGAAATAGTTGAAGAACTTTATAGAGTGTTAAAACTTGGTGCTGTTGTTGTTTGGGTTGTTGGTGATGCCGTAATTAAAAAAAGCGAAACTGGAACATCTTTTCGTCAAGCTCTTCACTTTATTGATAAGGGTTTTTTACTGCACGATACAATGATATATGAGAAAAACGGGCCTTCGTTTCCTGCAAGAAGAACAGGAAATAGATATAGTCAAGTTTTTGAATATATGTTTGTTTTCTCTAAAAAAATAGCGCCTAAAACCGCTAATCTTATTTGTGATAAACCTAATAGATGGGCGGGTTTTACTTCTTTTGGTAAATCTTCATATAGAAACAAAGAAGGGGAATTAATTAATAGAGTTCAAAAACCAACTCCTGATTTTTCACCAAGGTTTAATATATGGAAATATAATACAGGTAAAAATTACTCAACAAAAGATGTTGAAGCTTTTAAACATCCAGCTATTTTTCCAGAAGAACTTGCAGAAGATCATATTTTAAGTTGGAGTAAAGAAGGAGATATTGTTTTAGATCCTTTTAGTGGCTCAGGAACTACGTCAAAAATAGCTTACATTAACAATAGAAAGTATATAGGAATTGATATTACAGAAGAATATAATGAAATAGCAAAAGAAAGAATTAAAAATTCCAAACAACTTACAGAACCAAACAAAAAAACATTGTTTTAATCCTCTTGACAAAAAAAGAATAATTGTGTATAATTATGTAAGAGGATAATTATGTATACTTTAAAAAGAATGAGGGATGGAGTTGGAGATAGCGGCCCTGTTTCTATGCTTTTATGGGAAGAAGATAATGAATTAAAAACTGAACATCAGGCAAAGCCAAGAGTTGGTGTTTGTATTCAGGTTGGTGCTTTAACTGGTAGATCATATCAATATCAAGATTACTGGCAAACTTCTTACATTACGGAAATCCTAGAAGACACTGAAAATTATGTTAAGTTCAAAACAGGAAACTCTGTTTATGAATGGACACAATAATAAAAGGGGAGACAAAATGTATTTATACTTAACTAAAACGCTGAGAGCAAATAAGTTTGCTGAATGGGTTAAAGAAACAGGTGAAGGAATTATTCAAGTTAAAAATGCTGATAGTGAATATTACAATATCTGGGATAAAGCAGCTCTTCATAATGGCTTAGAAAAAGGCGAAAGAAGTTATTCTAATTGTAAACCTTGGTCTTATATTACATATAAACCGAAAAAAGCTTGACAATAAAAGAATAATTGTGTATAATAAAGTATAAGTTTAAAGAACTCGTAAAGGTAATAGTATGAACAATAGACACGAACAGATTAATTATACTCCAGAAGCAAAAGGCACATTTAATGCCGATCATATGGAGAGGGTTTATCTATAGCTATACATGGTATAGTTTTTATATAAACCCTTTTAGAAATAAAAGGGTTTTTTTTGGTTCTTTGACAATTTAGGAAAGAAAATTAAATCGTTGAATAACAGCTGAGTTTTTTATTAGGATAGGACAATGGAATTTCCGATAAAGAAGTATTGCAATACTTCTTTCCAAATAACTGAAAACATGTCTCTTTCAGGACGGCTGTATCAAACTAAGAAACCTGCGAAAGTTAGTGATCGCGAGTGCTAACCAGCTGTTGTTCAACGATTTAGAAATTGCGTCCATAGTACAATGGCTAGTATAAGAGATTTCCAATCTTTTGATGTCGGTTCGATCCCGACTGGACGCTGAAATTATTCTTGACAGAAAAAGAATAATTGTCTATAATTAACGTAGGAGGAAACATGAAAATCTGGAAGATGACAACCGGAGAATGGATTGATACAACTGAATTAATCAAACGAAATGTTGATTTCTACAAGTGGAAAAAGGCAAACAAGGAACGTCTTATCAAAGAAGCTACTGAAGCTGAAATTGCTAGGAACAAAGAATTGAGAGCCAGTTCAATTCCTGATTGGAAGGATGAAACCACAAGGGATTACAAAAAGGAATATAAGACAATTACAAACAAAGCGAGGAAGCGAGCATATTTTGATTAAAAAGCCCGGTTATTTTAATGGTAGAATGAATCTTTTACACGGATTCGGCAATAGTTCGATTCTATTACTGGGTATAGACCATTTGACACTAACAGCAACTAATTTATTTTTTTTGAACAAAAAAGTTGTCGGTTCGATTCCGGCCTGGGTTTGGTCTCCCAGTAGTTTAATTGGGTAAAACATAAAATGGTGTCGAGTTTAACCGAGTCATGGCGCGGGGTGTGCCACTTGTTTTGGGTACAAGATTTGCCGAGTTCGACACTCGGGTCTCGGATAGAAATTATAATGGGTGAAAGTGAGGGGCACTTTCCTGTGAAAAAAGTGGTTGGGAATTTTCACAAAATTGGTTCTATGGAATAATGGTTATTTCGGTAGACTGTCAATCTACAAATCGGGGTTCAATTCCCCGTAGGACCGTTTAGACACTAACAGCAAATTTTTAAACGAAAAACTTGTAATTTTTAATTGTTAAAAAATGTGTCTAGTTTTATTTGGGGAAGTGTTCCACGAGGCGGGCTGTAAACTCGCTGGCAAAAAAGAGTGTGGTGGCTGCCGAGAGGTTCAATTCCTTCACTTCTCATTTTTGAACTTCTGTAAAGATAATCACAGGAGTTCAAATGCTTTGTGAAAATTGTGAAAAAGAACATGATGGAAGTTATGGTTCTGGAAGGTTTTGTTCTGCGAGATGTGCTAGAGGGTTTAGCACAAGAGCTAAACGAAAAGAGATAAACGAAAAAGTTAGTAGAAAATTAAGTTTTGACAACAAATCAAAACATGAAAGAGAAAAAGAAAAAAAGAAATCTTATATTAGAGAGCAAGAAATATTTTCTATTTTAGAGGTTAGCAAAAGAACAGTATCAAAAATTTTAATACGAATGAATTTACGATGTTCTGTATGTGGGTGGAATGAATCTGTTTGTGATATTCACCATATAATTCCAAAAAGTGAAGGTGGAAGTGACGAACATACTAATTTAACTTATCTTTGTCCTAATTGTCATAGGTTAGCCCATAAAGATAAGTTAAAGGATTTTGTAAATCTATGGGATTATATTGGAGAAAGTTGGAGAGAGTTTTATTATGTAAAACAAGGAAAAATAATTCCAGCCCAAAACTTGACAACAAAAGAATAATTTTGTATAATTAGTCAAGAGGTAAGAAAAATGGTAGTTGAAATTGACTTCAAAGCACCTGAAAGATGTGATGAATGTAAGTTTAAACTTTCAGGTAGTGGTGATTTTGGTAGAACCTTTGTATTTAGTTGTCTACTAACTGGAATTGGTGATAGTTCTGCTGAAGGTTGTGCAGATCAAAATAGAGCAGAGAAAAAAATGAGAAAGGCTTGTCCTTTTTTAAAATGAGGTTAATATGATTCCTTATGGTTTAACTAAAAATTTTGGGTTAAGAGTTCATCCTCATAATGTTTGTGAAGTTTGTTGCTCTTTTGTTGGAAAGAAAGAAGGTAGAAGTAAAGCAAGACAAAGAAATAGAGAAGAAATTAGAAAATTAGAAAATGAATATTTGCCTAGTTAGCATAATTGGTATTGCACTTGCCTTGTAAGCAAGCGTCTTTTGACATTGTGGGTTCGACTCCCTCACTAGGCTCTTTAGACACTAACAGCAATTAATTTTTGCGGAAAAAAAATAAATGTGTCTAGTTTTTATTGTGAGTTAGTGTAATGGCAGCACGGATTGAAAAACGTATCTTGGATTAGATACTAACAGCAATCTTTATAGCAACTATCAAGACGAAGTTCAAATCTTCGACTCACAAAAAACATGGTGTATGACGACCAAAGTTGGTTTTGGCGCTTGTCTGTGAAACAAGTTTTCGCCGGTTCAATTCCGGTCATTCACCCTTTGTATTTGACAATAAAAGAATAATTGTCTATAATTATTATAGGAAGTAAAAATGAATGATGTAATGATGATTCTTAGAAAGTCAAGTGCAGAAGAAATGATCAAGGAACTAAAAGATCAAATTGTTGAAAATGATATTTTCATTAAGATTCAAGATGATGATGAGTTTGATGAAATGATAAAGTTAGAGAAATAAAACTTGCCCCGGTAGCTAAATGGTTTAGCACGAAGCTGTTAACTTTGAGTATGTGGGTTCGAATCCCACCCGAGGCTCTAATTTTGGGGTTATAGTATAATGGCTATTACACGACGCTTGCAACGTTGAAATCTGGTTTCGACTACCAGTAGCTCCATATTTGTTATTGACAATAAAAGAATAATTGTCTATAATAAAGTAATAGAAACCATAGGAAGTTAGGCAATTTGGTTAAGCCGTTTGTCTGATAAACAAATGAATGCTGGGTTCAAATCCCAGGCTTCCTATATTAAAAAGAGGGAAAAATGGTAAAACAAGTAATTATTGTTAGGGATGATTTAGATATGTCTATGGGACGTATTCCTGCTCAAGTGGCACACGCTTCTTTAGCAGTCATTCTTAGTTTTGGAAAATGGAAAGATGATTCTTTTTCTATAGATAATGTTCCTTTGGATATTCAGTATTGGATGAAAGATTCCTTTGTGAAAATTGTTTTAAAGGTTCATAGCGAAGAAGAGTTAAATGAACTGGAATTAAAAGCAGAAGTATTAAATTTACCTACTGCTATGATTAGTGATACTATCAATAGAAAGTTTGAAAAAACTGCATTAGCAATAGGTCCAGCAGATAGTAAGCTTTTGGATAAAATTACTGGTTCTTTGTTTTTGTTATAATTTTGGTCCCTTAGACTATCGGTTATGTCGTCAGACTTTCAATCTGGAGAGACGGGTTCGACTCCCGTAGGGACTATATAAAAAAAGAGGGAAATAAAATGAAATGGTTTACGAGTGATTGGCATTTAGGCCATTTTGCAACATTAAAGTTTTTTGGTCGTCCATTTGAGCTTTTAGAGGAAATGGATGATACAATAATAAAAAATATTGTTAGTGTTGTTCAGCCAGGAGATGAAATATTTTTCCTTGGAGATTTATCTTGGCGTGAGGATTCTATGAAGAAGTTTTTAAATCAACTTCCACATAAGGTTCAGTTTCATTGGATTTTAGGTAATCATGATAAAGGATGGAGGAAATACAAGAGTAGAGTTTCATCTGTTGCTTTAATGGGAGAGACAAAAATACAAGGACATCATGTTGTATTATGTCATTATCCTATGTTAACTTGGAATAGAAGTCATTATGGTTCTTGGCAGCTTTTTGGGCATCATCATCAAAATGCAAATGGTGCTAGTAAACTAGATAAATTAACTGTTGGAAAAATGTTTAATGTTAATCTTGAGTTTAATGATTACAAGATGTATTCTGAAGATGACATTGTAAGTATTATGGAGAGAAAAAAGGATAATTGGGATTTTATTAAAAAATAAGCCGTCGTAGCTCAGTTGGTAGTAGCAGTAGACTGAAAATCTATGTGTCGGTGGTTCGATTCCACTCGTCGGCAATATGGTTGACAATAAAAGAATAATTGTCTATAATAAGGTATAAGAAAGATAAAATAAAGTACTATTATTTCGGTAATAGACACTCACAGCAAACAAAAAATACATTTATGTAAGCTATTGTGGCAAATCGTAGAGACAATTTAAGACCACAAAATTGTGCTGGATAGTACTAAGAGTGTCTAGTTTTGGTTGGGAAAGTAAAAATTGGTTAAACTGGAAGCCTCATAAGTTTTCGTTTGTGGGTTCGATTCCCACCCCAATCTTTCATCGCAGGGTACTATCAACGGAAGATGGCCAGCCTCATAAGCTGTGCGGATGTGGGTTCGAATCCCACCCCTGTTAAAAAATTAAAGGACCGTTAGTAAATCGGAGATACACGAGACTTTTAATCTTGTTAGGTGGGTTCGACTCCCACACGGTTCAAAAATAGGACGAGTCGAACGCTGAAATGGACAAACTGCTCTCAGGTAGAAAACGGTCCCGATAAATTTTCAGCACATGGGAAATTAGTGTAATGGAAACACAACAGGAAAAAGGTAGTGCTCCCTGTAGAAATGAGTTCGATTCTCATATTTTCCAATAAGTTAATCAAAGTAGCACTTTGCAGTTTTATGGGTATTGCTCGGCAGGTAGCTCCTAGAGTAGTATCAGTAAGCTTCGGTGAAATCCCGAATTAACTTTTTTAGGACCGTTAGCAAATTGGCCTTGCAACAGACTCTTAATCTGAAAAGGTGGGTTCAATTCCCACACGGTTCATCGAAGTGTTTAGATTTTCAGTAAAAAAATCATTTTGGTCCCATCGTATAGTGGTTAGTATCGGAGATTCTCAATCTTCAGACAGGAGTTCAATTCTCCTTGGGACTATATGGGAATTAGTATCGGTGCCCGAGTCCAGAGTATAAGCCCACAGGAAATGCTGGACATAGCCGTCTGTGGGTTCCCATTTTTTGCCCTGTTAGTGTAATGGATTAGCACAAGACTCTTCTAAAGTTTTAGTACAGGTTCGAATCCTGTACGGGGTATATTTTCTTGGCTCTGGCTCTGGAGTGGGCAGAATTGACTTCGAATCAATTTGTTCTCGGTTCGATTCCGAGCAGGGCTAAATCAGCTTTTGTAAAGGTAATTTTATAAACTTATCTCACGGAGAGAAAATATGAAAAACCTTAATTTATTTGAACAAATAAAATTAAACGCTGGTCTAAACGAAGAGGATATGACTCTCGGTAAAGACGCACAAGGTGCTAGACTTAAAGACAATCAAGTTAATGCAACCGACGTAATCGAAAAAGCATATGCACAATTCGCAAAGAACAAAGCAATTGTTCAGGCTGTTTCTTATCCCGCAGGCCCACTTAGAACTGCAGCAAAAATTATTAGAGATTTAAAAAACCCTCAACTTGCAAGACTATTGAAGAAAGCTGATATGGTTATTGCTGCTTATGATGCTTATCGTAAATCAAAAGTAAGTGATGCACAAATAAAATAGTTGACAATAAAAGAATAATATTATATAATTAAGTATGAACAAACAGAATACAGAAAAATTATTTGAAAGATTTAACTTTTTTCGGCCTGAACTGCCTATAACTGAAAGTCTTATGGCTTTTGGTTTTGAGTGTGGTGATGGGTGGTTTGATATTATTTGGGACTTATGTGAAAAAATTGAACCTCTTGTAGATGAAGAGTTTAATGTTTTTCAGGTAAAGGAAAAGTTTGGAGGATTAAGATTTTATGTTGATGGTTCTTCTGACATCGTATATGATTTAATAACTGAAGCAGAAGATAAAGCAGAAGTCACTTGTGAAGTATGTGGAAAACCAGGAAAATCGCGTGGTGGTGGATGGATTAGAACTCTCTGTGATGAGTGTAATAAATAAACTTTGGCCTTTAGTGAAATGGCATCATAAAAGACTCTGAATCTTTAGGTATAGGTTCGATTCCTGTAAGGCCAGAAAAATACAATGCCCTATAAGTTCTAATGGTTAAGGCTCAAGACTTTGAATCTTGCGATCTGGGTTCGACTCCCAGTGGGGCTAAACAGACAATTAAAAGGATGATAATGAATGTCTAATGTCTTTGTTGTTTCTGGTAGAAGTAATAAATCTTTATCTAAAGATATATTACAGGGGTTAGGAAGTCTTGGAAAAGAAGTTCCAACTATAATTACGGATTTTCCAAACAAGGAAATTTTTGTTAAGTATAAAGAAAGCATTAGAGGCAAAGACGTATTTATTATACAAACTTTTAATGGTGACCCAAACAAGGATTTAGTAGAAACTCTTATCTTAGCTGATACAGCCTTTGCTGCTTCAGCGGACAGAATAACATTAGTTTTGCCTATTATTTATGGTTCTCGTCAAGATAGAAAAAGTTCTCCAAGAACTCCTATTACGATTTCTATGATGGCAAAAGTTATTAAATCAGTTGGCGTTGATAGAGTAATAACAGTTTCACTTCATGCACCACAAAGCTCAGCTGCTTTTTACGCTGCTGGATTAAGATTTGATAACATAAGCTCTGCACAAATATTTCTCCCTGACATGAAAAATCTTCATAAAACAGAAGATTTTGTTATTGTTTCTCCTGACGCTGGAGGACTTTCAAAAGCAAGATATTATGCAAAAGTTTTAGGTGCAGATATAGCTTTTGCTGATAAGCGAAGAGGGGCAGATAGAAAATCAGAAGTTATGCACTTAGTTGGAGACGTAAAAAATAGAAATGTTTTTATTGTTGATGATATGATTGATGGTGGCGGAACCATATTAAATGTTGTAGAAGCATTAAAAAATAATGGGGCAAAAGATATTTATTGTATTGCTACACATTTGGTTTTATCAAATAGTGCAATAAAAAAGTTGGATGAATCACCAATTAAAAAGATTTATGGAAGTAATTCTATAGTAAAGAAAAATCTCCCCGATAAGTTTATCATTAAGAGCTTAGGCAAAACTTTAGCTGATATAATTTCAAGAATACACTCTTCAGAAAGTATTGATTTTATGCAAGAGGATGAAGAATAGCTTGACAAAAAAAGAATAATTGTCTATAATTAATCAAGGAGAAGAATATGGAATTTAAAAGATGGAACTCTATTGAGAATCATTATCAAACCGCTATTTTAAATAGATTTTCTGAGTCGAACCCAGATCTTAAAAACGCTGATGTTGAGATTACCGAAAAAATTCACGGAGCAAACTTTTCTATTCTAGGAACTCCTGATGGTGAAATTAGATTTGCTTCAAGAAACGGTTTCCTTGAGCCAGATGCAAAGTTTTATGATTATCAAAACCTTTTTAAGCAAAGAGAATATGTAGAACTTATTGATTTTATTAAAGTCTTAGCGGAAGAAACAGGAACAGACATTCAGGTTTACGGCGAGCTTTATGGTGGTGGAGTGCAGAAGGGAGTTTTCTACGGAACTGATAAATACTTTCGTTGGTATTCTCTTAGGGTTAATGGACTAATTGTTTCTCCAAAAGAAGCTGATAAATATCTTATTTTATTTCAGCACTTAAAGGTTCCTGTAATTGGTGTATTTAATGTTGGTGGAGATTTAATTAAGTTCATAGATGAAGTTGATACTAAGTTTCGTTCAAAGCTTACTCCTGAAGAATATGAGGGAGATAACATTTGCGAGGGAGTAGTTATAGTTTCTCATGAAAGAGTATTTTATAATCAGAGTTCTTTGTTTTTAGTTAAGAAAAAGAACGATGAGTTTAAAGACAAAGCACATAAACCAAAAAGAGATAGACAGGTTAAAGTGGTTCCTGAAAATATTCAGGAAATGATTGATGAAGCTCTTACTTATGTTAATGAAAATAGAACTAATGACTTGTTCTCTAAAATTGGAGTTATGGAAAGTATGAAGGATGCAAGTAAGTTTGCTAAAGAATACTTTAATGACTTATTTATTGACTTTGAGAAAGATAATTATACAGAGTGGAATGACTTAGAAAGTAAAGAACAGGGAATGGTAAAGAAGAAGTTAGGAACTTCTATTTTCAAGGAACTGAAAGAGAGTTTAAGTAGATAAAAGCTGACCCGATTAAAAGTCTAATCGGGTCAATCAAGCGAGATGTCCTCGACGGTTTTGAGGACTTGTCTTATAAACAAGCACACCAAGTTCAACTCTTGGGTCTCGTAAAAAATATGTCTGGGATGCTAAATGGCTAGGCCACGGCTTGCAACACCGTTTGCCCGAAAGGGAAGTGGGTTCGATTCCCACCCTGGACTCTTAAACCATATATACTTTAAGAGGTATATTATGGTTTTTATTGATGAAAACATTAAAATAGAAAAAACTGAGTATGAAGGCGAAGATTATATTTCGGTTAGGAAATGGTATAAAGATAGAGCGACAGGCGAGTTGAAGCCAACTAGATCTGGAATCAATTTTTCAATGGATGCTTGGAAAGAGTTTATAGAAAAGTTTGATGAAATAGTTGAAGATATGGAAATGTCTTGACAAAATAAGAATAATTTCATATAATTAACTAAGGAGGAATAAATGAAACTGTATAAAGTTAATTTTATTTTTAATGAAAAAGTTATATTTGAAATGTCTCCTGTTATTATTCTCCCACGAAAAGGCGAAAAAATAAAGTATGATAAAATACTTTATTTTATTACTGATGTTATTTGGGATATAAATAAGGGCGCTTATGAAGTTTATATTGAGGAAGTATTATGAAAGTTAGAACAGGTTTTGTAAGTAATAGTTCTAGCAGCTCTTTTATTGTAATAAGCAAAGATAATAAAAAGACTGAAAATCCAAGATATATCAACTACCTTGAAGATTTAGAAGAAGGTAAAACTGATTTTGGATGGGAAATAGAAGATAGTCATGATTTCATAAGCAAGTTAAACTTTTCAGTTGCGATAGCAACACTATCAGATTCAATCCTATATGAAGATAGAATGAAGATGATTAAAAGAGTTTTAACTGATTATAATTATGAGATTGATTTTGGAGATTTAGATGATTTATATTTAAAAGTTAGAGAAAATCAACTTGTATATATAGACCATCAAAGTGTAGATAATGAAAATGAAGAGATGTTTGAAAGCGACAGAAAACTGAAGGATTTCTTACTTAATAAAACATCTTATATTCACACAGATAATGATAATCATTAATATAACGGGGCTGAAAAGGTTTCGACAGGCACCAAAGAATGTTTTGACCGGCGTTTCTTAAAAAAAATAGTTGACGAAAGTTACGAAAATTACGCACTAGCTGCGTAACCGACCTTGTGGTAATGGTTTTCAATTCACCAGCTACAGGGAATAAGTAATTGATATTCGTGAAATACAGACAACCACGAAGAGAATACAAAAGTTTCTGTTGGAGATTGAACAGTTCTTCATAATAAAAAGTTTCTTAGGTCATTAGGTTCGGTAGCTTGGACGGCGGTTCAAATCCGCCCAGTTCCATCAAAGGAAGTAAAAAATGGGATCATCAGATTTTACTCAGGTAAAAATAGGTCAATTTAAAAACGCACAAGAAGCGTTTAATCAAGCAGTAGAAGTTGCCAAGCATATGAATGGTCATGGTGGATATACCGGAACTATCGCTGAAAAGACAGAATTTCAAATGGTCCCTGTTCCTAAAGGACAAGATCCAGAAGATTTTGTAGAAGCTTGCATGAACTTCTCAGAGGGAAAATTCTGGGATGATAAATGGGGACCAGCTGGTTGCGTAGAAGTTACTGGTAAATATCTCAAAGAGGAACGCGGAGACAAATATAAAGGTGTTAGAAATTTTCATGTATATTGGTTCTTCGGTTATGCGTCATGTTAGAGATTGAATATTGGAAAGATGAATCCTTTAAATGGAAAAAACTATACGAGTCAGAATTAAAAAGCCAAGGAAAACTTTGGATTGTAGGAAAAGTAACTCCTCCTGATTGGGAATACTTTGGCGTTTTTTCTACTTACGAGAGAGCACTTAAAGAATGCAAGGACGAATATTTTTTTATAGCTCCTGTTGAAGTTGATGTTTCAGAAACAGATGAGGTTCAGGAGTTTGAAGGAATAGTATTTCCACTGGAAGATTTGACATTAAAAGAATAATTGTGTATAATAATGTAAGGGGAAAATAAAGTGTTATTAGAAAATGAAAAAGTAAAAGCGTTTCGTTCTCCTTCATATAATTTTAACTTTAATAAAGTTAATGGATACTTTGAAAGATGGGGAAAATCTCATAATGATGATCCGGATTACTCTCCTTTTGGCCCAGAAATACTTGACTTAGAAATCTCAACGTCCGTTAAACCAGAGGACATAAATCTTTACGATAAAAGTCGATTGGTAATTGACGGAGGTTGTCTTGGAAGTTGTGATTTTTGTTATAAATCAAACGGGCATTATCCAACATACAATATGAACCTAGAAGAGTTCAAAAAAATATTTCATGCTATGCCTAATACAATGACACAGATTGCTTTTGGTATTTTAAATATTAAATCTAATCCTGATTTTTTTGCTATGATGGAATACGCAAAAGAGAATGGAGTAATTCCTAATTATACTTGTCACGGTTATGATGTAAGCAGAAAAGTTGCTAGAAAAACTGCTGAACTTTGTGGTGCGGTTGCAGTTTCTGTTTACAATAAAAATGCTTCTTATGATGCAATAAAAAAGTTTACAGACGCAGGAATGAAACAGGTAAATATTCATTATATGATTAGTGAAGAAACTTGGGACAAAGCATTTACAATTATTGATGATATGAAATCAGACAATAGATTATATAATATGAACGCTATTGTTTTTCTTTCACTTAAAACAAAAGGTGGAGGAAAAGGATTTCACAAACTCTCAACTACGAAATACGACATGTTAGTCGATTACGCATTAGAGAAAGGTGTAAAGTTCGGGTTTGATAGTTGCTCGGCTCATCGTTTCCTTAGTTCTGTTAAAAATCATGAGAACTACAAACAATTTGAAATGATGGCAGAACCTTGTGAAAGCGCTTGTTTTAGTTCATATATTAATTGTAAGGGAGAGTTTTTCGCATGTTCATTTGCCGAAAATAATGATATATTCCCCAAAGGAATTGATGTTTTAAATTGCAATGATTTTATTGAAGAGGTTTGGTTTAATGATATTACAAAAACTTTTAGAAAAACCTTATTATGTAAAAATAGAAACTGCCCAATGTATGAAATATAAATTTCCCAGAATGGGAAATGGATATATAGGGGAAAAATATGATTAAAAGAAATAAAGTGGATGGAACAGTAACTCTATCACTAGCTGATTTTGATGAGTTAATAACTAATAGAGAAAAAGAAATTGCTGAGTTAGACGAACTGAAATCTAAATTTAAAGAAAAAATGATTAAATATACAGAAGGATTAATTAGTTTTGTTCTTCCTTTTTATAGTGAGCCTTATGACAAAGGAGTTCTTTGGTTAAAGAAAAACGAGGCTATTGAAAAAATTCAAGAGGCATATGAGCATAAACTAAGAGGCGTTCAGGATTATACTGAAAAATCAATAAGAGAGAAATCATTCTTCGAGCTTATTAAATGGAAGTATAACAAAAACACTTGACATTAAAAGAATAATTTGGTATAATTATGTAAGGGGAAAGGAAAATGAAAAAGTGTTGGGTTAAAGTAGATGTTCATACTTCTTACAGGTCTCATAATCGTAAGTGGGTAAAAGGAAAACTCGTAGAATACGATACATTTAATAAAATGTTTAAAGTAAAATATAAAAATGACGGGCCAAAGGTTGGTTTTTTCTCAGATGAAAACTATACCTATGTAAAGCCAGAAGAGTTAAAGAAAAAGTGGGATGAAGCAACAAAAAGAGCTATGCCATATGTTATATCTTTTTTCTTTGTTTATGTTTTTGGCGTCACTTTACTTTTTATGAATGATTTTCCTGATTGGGTAAAAATATTTTGTTATCCTTTGTCTTGGATTGTCTTAATTTCTGTTACCAACTTACTTCATAAATTTTTTGAAGCTGAAATTCGACAGGAAAAAATCCTCAAACTTTTGGAGGAAAAAAATGATAATTAAAGCAGCAATTAAACATAAAGGAAAAGTTTATACAGGAGAAAGACATTCTCATATACTATCAGACGCCGATACCGTTCATGGTCTCGGCTTTGGTGGGTTGAAATTAGGCAAACAAGGTTTTGTAAATCATAAAGGCACTTTTTTAACAAGAGACGAAGCTGCGGTTGAAGCGTTTCGTTGTAGGCAGATTAAAAGAATGCCTGAAAAAGTATTAACAAGTGAGGATTTGTGGTGAAAATAAGAACAGGATTTGTAAGTAATAGTTCAAGTAGCAGTTTCGTAATGTGTATAGATAATGATTTATATGATAAAATGTATGAAGGGTTTGATGAAACCGAAAAGAAAATAGTAGATTTCTTATCAATAAAGAAAAGAAATTTTACTACTTTTTCTATCCTTGACGGAGAAGATTTTTACGAAGATGATTTTGAAGACTTGAAAGATGTCATTAAATACGATAAAGAAGATGAATGGGACTTTTCCGCAAAAATAAGAGAAGCTCTTCATAAAATAAAAATGACTTTAGAAAGAACAGCTAAAACTAATAACTTAGATGAAGACTTATATACAAAAGTACATTTTGAATTTTAGGAGAAAAATATTAGATGTCATTTGACTTAAAGGTTGGTTTTTCCTGTAATAATAAATGTATTCATTGTGTTATTACAGATAAAATATATTGTGGTAATTCTACTACTCAAGAAATATTTGATATTATAGATAATAATGTTAGACAAGGAGAAGAGGTAGTTATTACAGGTGGAGAGCCAACCATTAGAAATGATTTTATTGATATTTCAAAGTATATAAAGAAAAAAATAAATGGAAAAATAATACTTCAAACAAACGGGAGAAAATTATCTGATGAAAAACTAGCTAAAGAATCCTTAAAGTATATAGATGTTTATTTAATTGCTGTTCATTCACATAATTCTATCATACATAATATGATAGCAGGACATCAAGATGCTTATACTCAAACAATTAATGGAATTAAAAACATTATAAAATACAGAAAAGAAAATACAGAAGTTATATCTCAAACTGTTATTTCTAAGCTTAATATTAATGGGTTAATAAAAACCTATGATATGATATTTGATTTAGGAATAAGAGATATGAATTTAACTTTTCCTCATCCTAATGGAGATGCGTTAAAGAACTTTAATGCCGTAGTCCCAAAGTATGAAAACATAAAGGAAGATATACATAAAGTACTTAAAAAATATTCAAGATTTATTAATACAGAGGCAATTCCTTTGTGTTATTTACATCCTTATGAAAACAAAGTTTTTTATTCTGAATCCATTCGTATTAATCAATTAAGCGAAGCAAGAGGTTTTGATTCATCTATTGAAGGAATAGTTCAAGATTATAATTCTTTAATTTCCAACGAATATAGAAAACCAAAGAGTTGTACATCTTGTATATACAATAATCAATGTCTTGGTGTTTGGAAAGAATATTATGAACACTATAAAAATGAATTGGACTTATATCCAATAAGGAGAAAAAATGAAATATAGAGCAGGATTTGTAAGTAATAGTTCAAGTAGCAGTTTTATAATAGCGACTAAACCAAAAGAAACACTAACCGCTTATTTAAAAGCTGAAATAGATATAGCTGATTATGTTAGAGATAGCATATCTTCTATAGAAGAACTAGAAAAATATATTGTTGAAGAACATAGTTGGGGAAATAACGAAAAAAGCTGTAAAGAAATCCTAGATGGTGATACTTATGCAAAAGAAGAATATGACAAAATAAAAGATAATATTTCAAAAGGGTTAGTGGTTCATCTTGGAAGCGCTAGTAGTGACGGAGAAGTTGCAGAACAGATGCTCTGTGAAGCTGGAATCCAATCACTAGAATTTAAAGGCGAAGTTATTATAATAGAAGGAGAGATAGGATATTAATGAAAATAAGAACAGGATTTGTAAGTAATAGTAGTTCTAGCAGTTTTATCTGTGATGTTACAGGAGAAATTGAATCTGGTATGGATATGAGTTATACAGATGCGGAAATGAGTTGCTGTGAAAGAGGGCATACATTTTCTAATTATTTAGCTGTTTGCTCCATTAAAAATCTTTCAGATGAAACAAAAATTAGACTTGTCGCAGAGAACAACATTGACTTTGAAGACAGCCAAGAAAAAAGTTATGAGTTAAGAAAAGAAGAGAAAAAAGAAAAAGAACTCTTGTTTATTAATGAAAATGGCGCAGCAGAATTAGTTCGTCGTTTCGACGATGATGAAGATTATAATGAAGAAATTCAAAATGGTTATAATATTCCATCAGAGATGTGTCCTATTTGTATGTTCAAAGAACTTTCATTAGATGATGTAAAAGCTTTTCTATATAGAAAATTAAATATGACAAAAAAAGAAGTTGTGGAAGATATAAAAAGTCAATTTGACAACTACGATGAGTTCAAAGCATACTTGACAGAAAAAGAATAATATAGTATAATTATCATAAGGGGAAAGGTAATTATGAAATCTCTATTAGAAACCAAGCTTGATAAAAAAGATTTTATCTTTGAAATGGAGCATACCGTTAACAGTACTGGTATTGGTATTTATGAATATTGGGGTGCTAGATTTTATGATGAAGGCGAAGAGTATATAAGCGGAACTGTTTATATTACTTTTTATGGTTCTTTCACTAAAAAAGAAACAGCTGAATTTATCTTTCTTCATGAGGATGAGTTAGAAGATTTGCTTCTTGAAAGAACAAATGTTTATGAAGACGTTGAGATAACTGAAAAAGTAGATAGTTGGAATAAAGGAGATAAAACTTCTTTTTATCTTAGATTTACAGCAGCATAGGAGGAAAAGATGCAACAGAATATTTTAGTATTAAACAGCTCTTACGTGCCTATTGATGTAGCTAACATTCAACGCACTCTTAAATTGCTTTTTAAAGGAAAGGCAGAAGTTATTTCTGTAGAAGATGGCAATTTCGCCACTTATAACTTTTCTTCTTGGGAAGAGGTTTCTCTTTTTAGACAAGCAACTTGGGACAAATATAAAAACTATGATTACTTTGATAATAGCGGAAACATTTTTGGTATCCCTAAAGTAATTCGTTTAACTGGATATAATAAAGTTCCTGTTAAATTAAGATTGACTCGAAGAAATATTATCATGCGAGATGATCATACTTGTCAGTATTGTGGTAAGAAGAAAAATCTCAGTGAATTGAATATTGACCATATTGTGCCTAAAGCACAAGGCGGTCGTAATTCTTGGGTGAACTTAGCTTGTTCTTGTATTAAATGTAATTCTCATAAAAGAGATAGAACACCAAAGCAAGCTGGAATGAAACTTCTTAGACATCCTAAGAAGCCAACGATTTATTTAATGTTTAAAAGATATAGTGAAATATTTCTTAATGACAAATATGATGAGTGGAAGAGTTTCTTTCCAGAGGATTTCCTTAGTGAAATCTATATGAGTATTGAATTGAAGTAAAAAAGGGGAAAATAATGGCGACAATGAAAACAGAATGGGTTCCTGATATCGATGATTACGATAAAAGAACAGTTATTAGAGAAATTAGTGACGACGCTAGCGTTGATGAAATGTTTCAAGCGTGGAAAGAGTTTATGAGTTTCATGGGTTATTACATGGAAAATTTTTATCTTCAAATAGAAGAACCTACTGTTGAAAATGTAAATGTTCCTGAACGGAACACTGTTGAAATGCTTGATAGAGGCTTGGAACATAGTTATAAAAGTTAAAATAGGAGATTTACTACCAGAAAATCTTCAAGGAGGGTAAAAATGGGAACTAGGGGTGCATACGGTTTCGTAAAAGGTGGAGTTAAAAAAATAACTTATAACCATTATGATAGTTATCCAAGCCATCTTGGAGAAATTATTAAGGGTTTTCTTGTTAATACTTCAAAAGAAGAAATAGAAGAAATTTTTAACAGAATTATTCTTGTTGATGAAAACAGTAAAGTTTTTGAAGATGTAGGAGAAGACTTTCTTAACATTGGAGTAAGCACAGGAACAGACTGGTATTCTTATTTGAGAGAAACTCAAGGAAGGCTTGATGTTTATAAAGATGAAAATTTTAAATACATGATTGACAATCAAGAATTTCTTAATGATGGTCTTTTTTGTGAGTGGGCTTATATTTATGATTTAGACAAAGAAGAGCTTAATATATATAAAGGATATAATAAAGTAGAAGGAACAGAAGATGAATATTCCGTTGATCTAATTAAAATTATTCCTTATGAATATTTGAGTGGATTTAATATGACTAATTTTGAAAAAATAATGAATATCAATTAAAAAGCTTGACAATAAAAGAATAATATTGTATAATAATTATAGACACTAACAGCAAATTAAAAACTTTTTGTGTTAAAAAAAATAAATGTGTCTAGCTTATAAATTATAAAGACGTTAACAGCAAACAAAAAACTTTTTATGCAAAAAAAACAATAATACGTCTAGTTTTATAATTATTAAGCAAAGGGGAAACATGAACAAATTAGCGGAATCAATTCGAGATGAGCAGAACGTTGCTCGAACAGAAAACGATGCTTTGTCATTTTTGACAACTAACTCTGATGTTTTAGACTTTTTCTCAAAGTCTGGTGCTCTTCGAGGGCAAGAAACAGAAACAATTAAGTATTTTACTAAGGCTCTTGCGGAGAATGAAAAGCTTGCTTTGAAAGCCCTTTTCTATGCTCGTGATGTGCGTGGTGGACAGGGAGAACGAAAGTTGTTTACTGATGTAATTCATTACTTGGCTGAAACTCACAAAGAAGTTGTTAAGAGAAATCTTGATCTTATTCCTGAGTTTGGTCGATGGGATGATTTATTCGCAGTGTTCGATACTCCTTTACAGGAAGACGCACTTGCAATTATTAAGAAACAGCTTAATAAAGATATTAAAGCTGAAGCTCCTTCGCTTTTGGCAAAATGGATGAAATCTTCAAACACTTCCTCTAAAGAGTCAAGACGGTTAGCTCAGATTACATATAAATATCTTGACATTCAAGAACGTGATTATAGACGATTACTTTCAGGTCTTAGAAAAAAGATTGATATCGTTGAACGACATATGTCGTCTAAAGATTGGACAGGTGTCAATTATTCTGCAGTTCCTTCTCAAGCAACAAGAATTTATTCAGACGCTTTTAAGAAACATGATGGTGCTCGATATGAAGCTTTTATTACAAAAGTTGAAAACGGCGAAGAGAAAATTAATGCAGGAACTCTGTATCCTTATCAGATAGTTAAGGGAATTGAATCCGTAGAAGCTTCAAAAGCAAGAGCTTTAGATGCAATGTGGAACGCACTTCCTAATTATATGGAAGAGCCTGAAAACGCACTTTGTGTAGTTGATACTTCTGGCTCTATGTTTATGGGATATTCAGAAGTTTCTCCTATTGATGTATCTGTTTCTTTGGGGATCTATTTCGCTGAAAGAAATGTTGGTCCTTTTAAGAATTATTTCATGACTTTCTCAACTGAACCACAGATGCAGAAAATTAAAGGGACAACAATTCAGGAGAAATATCGAAATCTTAGAGGTGCTGAATGGGGAATGTCTACTAATATTCAGGCTGTTTTTGATGTTCTTTTAAAGAACGCTTTAAAAATGAAAGCAACTAGAGAAGAAATGCCAGGGAAGATTTATATCATTTCTGATATGCAGTTTGATTCTGCTTGTGGTCATGGAGGTTTCTATAGAGAAACTGAAGACGAAAAAACTAACTACGACGCTATCAAAAAGCAATATGAAGCAGTAGGTTATGAAAAACCTGACCTTGTTTTCTGGAATGTAAGTGCAGGTGGAGATACTCCAGTAACGAAAGATGAGAACGGAACATATCTGGTTTCCGGATGTTCTCCTTCTATCTTGAAGTATGCAATTAACTGTGAGGCGGCAACTCCTTATCAGTTGATGTTGGAAGTTCTTGGAAGCGAAAGATACGAACAAGTAAAATAAAAAAACGGGGCTTTAATTAGCCCCAAATAAAAAGGAAGATAAAATGGCAGCTAAAAATCCAGTTCATGCATTACTTGCAGTAGAGACTGACTTGAAAAATGTTTCAAGTAAAATCATGAACGAAGCGGCAAGTACCTTTTCTAAGAAAGGTGAGCACTTTGACGGAATTAACAAAAGATATATTTCAGAAGATGATAGTGCAGTTGGTACTAATAACACTGAAATTAAAGAAGTTGTTACCACAGTAGGAAAGAAAATTGATTACGCAAAGAAAGCAATTATTGCAGGACTTAATGCACAATTAAGTAAAGAAGAGTCCAACTCTTCCGGGACTGTAAATGCTGAGTTGATAGTTAATGGAGTTGAATTTGGAAAATTCTCAGCTACTTCTTTACTTGTTCTTGAAAAAGAAATAGTAAAAATCAGAAAAATGTATGAAGCAATTCCTACTCTTGACCCTGCTAAGACTTGGCTTCACGATGAGCAAGCAGGAAAAGGAATGTGGAAAACTGACGATACTGTTACTTATAGAACTGGGAAAAAAGAAGATTGGATTGTTGTAGCACCAGCTACAATAGAACACCCAGCACAAGTTAAATTAGTAACAAAAGACGTTCAGGTAGGTAGATATTTAACCAACTACCAGTCTGGAAAAATTACTCCTTTACAGAAAAGTGATCTTCTTGAAAGAATTGATGCTTTTGTTTTAGCAGTAAAGAAAGCAAGAAGCCTTGCAAATCAAGTAGAGGCAGTTTCTTGTAAGAAAGGTAATAAGATTTTTGATTTTATCAACAACGGAATTTTGTAAATAAATAATGAGCCGGGGGGTTTAATTCCCTCCCACTCCAAAACGTGGGGTGATAGATTTGGCTCACATATAAAGGTAGTCTTAATTTTAGGTTAAGTTTTAGATTAAGTTTTAGTGTATTACCTTTATAGTTTTTTAAGCATTCCTTTTTTATTGGTTTTAGTTGTTCAAAGGCGATTTCGTCTTATAATCATGTGTGCGCGAGTTCGAGCCTCGTCAAGGCAACTAAATTCTTTTTATTGAAAGAGAACTTAGTTGCCTTGTAGCTCAGTGGAAGAGCCGTGAAGTTAGTTTAAAAGAGCAAGGTTAAACAAATAATGCAAGTAGATATGCGTCTTACAATAAGATAATTGTTTGGGTGGTAGCTAGGATAGGTTTACCACCCTTTTTTTTGCTATAACATAAATAGAGGGTTATGAAAGAAGAAAAAACCGATACGTTTTTACTATTACCTCTAATTTTTAATCATCCAAGCATCAATGAAAAAGTTGAAGGCGTATATACAATAACATTACCTCTAACTGAAATAAAATCATTTCAAGAAAGCGATTTTGATTTTAATGATTGGTTAATGCTTCAGTATAATGAATTATATTTTGTTCAAGATAAAGAAATTTCTAGCGCAAGATATTCTTACTTCTTAGGAAAAATGTTTGAACAAAAACTTCTTGAAGAAGAAAGTTGACAATAAAAGAATAATTTAGTAAGATATGTTTAAGGAGGCTTTATGCCCAAATCTATTGTTCCATTGAGATACCCAGGTGGTAAATCAAAGGTAGTAAAAAATGTTTTATCACCATCTTTCCCAGAATTTGATGGCGACTTTTTAGATCCTTTTATCGGTGGTGGAAGTATAGTAACTTGGATAGCTCAAATGTATCCGGAAAAAGTTATTCACGCAAATGATTTAAACCCAGCTCTATATAATTTTTGGCAGGTTTTAAAAGATGATGTCGAAACATTAGTCGATAAACTTTTAATCATTAGATATGAAAACGATCCACTTGATGTTGATGCCGGCAGGGCACTTTTAAAGAAACATAAAGAACAACTTTATAGTAACAACACAGACCTTAATAGAGCTGTGTCTTATTATGTATTGAATAAAATTAGTTTTTCTGGAATGACAGAACATGGTTCTATCTCAAAAGATGCTTATGCGAAAACATTCAATCCTTTAAATATAAAAAAACTTTATGGAGTTTCTGAACTTCTTGGAAACGTCGTGTTTTATAACACGTCCTATGAGACACTCATTAACGGATGCTCACCGAACTCATTTGTTTTTCTGGACCCTCCATATGATTTAGGAGACAAGAAGAATAACCTATACGGAAAAAATGGAGACATGCATTCTGGGTTCGATCATATAAAATTTACTGAAGTAATAAAAAACCTTACCTGCAAATGGATGATTACATATAATGATAATGAAAAAATTAGAGAACGATTTAAAGATTATACAATCATGGAACATGAGTATACTTATTTTATTGCATTTGCTGAAGATGATTTAGGAAACAAAATAACAAGAAAGAAAAACGAGTTAATAATAATTAACTACTAGGAGAAAAAATGGAAGTAAAAGTAGAACAGAAAATCACAATTAAAATAGGTGAGACAACGATTCATTTAGAAAGCGCAGAGGCTAGGTCTTTATTAGCACAATTAAAAACAGAATTAGGAGAAAATAGTGGTTGGTATCCTTATCCTTATCCTTATCCTTATACTTATCCTCAAAATCCTTTGATTACTTGGACAACCACAAACACCAACACCAACACCAACACTGATGGAGAAACTATTTATGGAAACAGCGCAGTTTTAAATGAAAATATAGAAAGTTGACAATAAAAGAATAATATTCTATAATTAAGTATGAAGAAAATACTATTTAGACAACACAAAGGTTCTCTTGAAGATGCTATGAAGACAGCTGTAGAAGTAGAATGTCTGGAAGATATTATGAATTTGCCGTTTATAAAAGCAATAGAGGAATTTGGCATACCTGTTAATCTCAAGTCAGAGTTTTATGCTTACGATAGCCGAATTGATTGGAATACTTATATAATAACAAGTGAAAAATATGGAGTTGTTGGTTTTACTAATGGCGAATTAAATTAAGAGGGATAACATGAACAAAGTATTCATCTGCGGTGATTTGCATGGTGGACAAATAGGTGACGCAAAAAAACTAACCTCAAAGAACTGGAAGGAAGGAACAACTCTCACAAAACAGGATTACCTTATTGTCCTTGGCGACTTTGGGTATATCTGGCATGTGAATGAACCAAGTAAAGAAGAGTTATATAATTATAGGTGGTTTAATGAAAAACCTTGGACTACTCTTTTTATCGACGGTAATCATGAGAACTTTAATAGAATTGAAAGGCTTCCTGAAGTAGATATGTTTGGCGGAAAAGTAGGAAAGCTTACTGATAGTATTTATCACCTTAAAAGAGGTGAGGTTTATACCATTAACGGTATTAAACTCTTTACTTTTGGTGGTGGTACTTCTATTGATAAAATTGATAGAATTGAATATATTTCTTGGTGGAGCCAAGAAGACCCAACAGATGCAGAATATAAGCATGGATTAGAAATACTTAAAGCTCATAATAATAAGGTGGATATAATATTAAGTCATGATTGTTCAACGAGAATATACGAATTATTTGATTTTCCAAAATATTCGCAAGGCTCTCAACTCCAAAGATACTTTGACGTTTTGGAGAAAGATGTGGATTATAATGCGTGGTATTTCGGACATTATCATCAGGACTATATGCTTGATAACAAACATGGGGTATTATATAATACTGTTCAAGAGCTTACGAAAGAAGGATGTGGATTAAAATGAAAATATTTATATTAGAAGATGATCCAAGAAGAATGGAATACTTCAGTAGAAAATTTTATAATCATGAAATTATATGGAGAGATACAGCAGAAGAAGCAATTCAGTATCTTACTTTTAATTATGGTGAAATGGATAATATTTTTCTTGATCATGATTTAGGCGGAAAAAGTTTTGTTAGTTCTGATGAGTTTAACACAGGATATACTGTTGCTAAATTTTTAGCTGAATATGCTCATGGGAATTTCACTCATGTAATAATTCACAGTATGAACCCACCAGCTGCAATTAGAATGCAGGAACTGCTTCCTGGCTCTCAAGTCATTCCTTTTCACGGATTATTTGAAAGAATTACTAGTTAATGAAACGTATATAAAAGATGAATAAATACTACGAACTAAGCATTGCAGGACTGAAAAGAAACCTGCCGATTATAGAGTTATCGCCTACATTAAAAATAGCAAGTTTTAATATACTTGGAGATTTAGAGTTAATAGAAGAAACTGCTAAAAAGATAGCCGAGAATATGCCTGATGGTATTGATTTAATAATTTGCCCTGAAGCAAAATCAATACCATTAGTTCATTCAATTGCAATTAAGAAAAACATAAACTATATAGTTTTAAGAAAGTCTATAAAAGGATACATGAAAGATCCTATTACAATAGATGTTAACTCTATAACTACGGTAGGAAAACAAATTCTTGTCTTGGATGGTCCGGATAAAGATAAGATATTAAACAGTAAAAAAATAGCCATAATAGATGACGTAGTTTCTACTGGAGGGTCTTTCTTATCAATAAAAACTTTGTTAAATAAATTAAACGTAAAAGTATTCTGGGAAGGAACTATTCTCCTTGAAGGAGATAAGGACTTTGATGGTTTATTTTATTTAGAGAGGTTGCCTATTTGGCAAAAAAATATTAAGGAGTAAAAATGATACAATTTTTACAAGATATTATGATAGCACTTGCTGTTGTAATAAATGGAATTCCACAGGGGCTATTAGCTTTAACCTATGGATTTGCAGGGGTTCCAACAGCAATTGCTTTTGTTATAGGAATGGGAGGCTCTTTAGCTTTTAATTCAGTAGCTACTATTTCATTCCAAGCAGAGACAATCACTTTAGCAGGAACAATGGGAAGCAACATCAAAGAAAGATTAAGTTTAATCTTCTGGGGTGCTGTTCTATTATTGATTCCATCTTTATTTGGGTTGAATGAAGCAATAGTTAATTTAATCGGACAAACTGTAGTTTTTAGTATGATGGCAGGTGTTGGTATTATGTTATCAAATGTTGCTATAGATTTATGGAAATCAGAAAAATTTTCTGGCTCTGTTGCTCTAGTGTCAGGACTAATAGCTTGGTTTATAACCAAAGATTTAGCTTGGACTATTCTTTCTTCTGTAGCACTTTCTACTATTACTTTTAACGTGCTAAGAAAGACAGGAAAAGTAAAACATGAAGTATCTAACTTTTCAAATGAAAAATTTACTTTCGGTAATATTGAATGGAAGTTCTGGAAAAATAGAAAGATTTGGATTGGTGCATTATCTATTGCTTGTTTAAATATCGGAGCTAATATTAGTTTTGGTAAAATCACAGGAAGTATTGCAGGAGTAAATACTAATATAGATCATCTTGCAATTTATTCAAGTCTTGCAGATATTGGTTCGTCTTTATTTGGTGGTGCTCCAGTTGAAGCAATTATTTCCGGAACTGCAACTGCTTCAAATGCAGTTATGGCTTCTGTAATTGCTATGGGAATAATGGCAGTTATTTTGTTGTTGAAGTTCTTACCTGTAATTGGTAAGTATGTTCATAAATCATCTATAGCAGGTTTCTTATTTGTATTGGGAGTATTTGTTACTTTTGCTACAAATATCTTTAGTGCAATTAGTTCTGTAGCAACTGAATTTGCTGGTCCTTTTGGATTTGGTCCTTGGGGTATGGTAATTGGAGCTACAATTCTTGTAAGTGCAAAATGGAACCCGTTCTTCGGTTTATTAGCAGGAGTAGGAATAAGATTAATCTTCATGATTTAATTGCTTGACAATAAAAGAATAATTGTGTATAATTAATCATAAGGAAAGTAAAATGAAGTTATCTGAGTATATCAAAGCCTTAAATGAAGCTCTTAAAGATTATGGTGATTTAGATGTTGTCTATTCTATAGACGATGAAGGAAACGACTATAAAGAAGTTCATTTCATTCCTTCTGTGGGATATTACGATAAAAAAGACAGAGAATGGCTTGAAACAGCAGACTTTGATATGTCAGAAGATGATGATATTCACATCAATTCAATTTGCATTAATTAGCGTTTTTTAGTATTAGGTAAGATAAAATAAAGGAATTATATTATGACATTCATCGCGTTAAGTTTACTCAGTCTATTATCCTCATGGTCATACATTAGGTAAAATTACGCGGTTTGTTATATAGA
>QMPG01000006.1 GCA_003648455.1 Bacteroidota bacterium | reverse complement strand
TTCCTAGACCTTATATTATATTGATATATCAACAATAAAAAACATGAGAATAGATATTTTAACAGTGCTGCCCGAATTATTGGAAAGCCCTTTAAACCACTCAATTATTAACCGAGCCAAAGAAAAAAAACTTATAGAGATACATATTCATAATATTAGAGATTTTTCAAAAGATAAACATAAACGCGTAGACGATTATGCTTATAGTGGAGAAGCTGGTATGGTTATGACAATAGAACCAATAGCTTTAGCCATTGAGAGTTTGACTAAACAACGCAAGTATGATGAAATAATTTATACTTCCCCCGATGGAGAAAGATATAAACAGAAAACTGCAAATTTCCTTTCTATTCAACAAAATATTATAATCTTATGTGGTCATTATAAAGGTATTGACCAACGCATAAGAGACCATTATATCACTAAAGAAATTTCAATTGGTGATTATGTTTTAACCGGTGGAGAGTTGGCTGCTGCTGTTATTTGTGATAGCATTATTCGATTAATACCAGGTGTGATTTCCGACGAAACATCAGCATTAACAGACTGTTTTCAGGACAATCTTTTATCACCACCTGTATATACCCGACCCGAAGTATATAACGACTGGAAAGTTCCTGAAATTCTTTTGTCGGGAAACACTAAAGAAATTGAAAAATGGCGTTTTGACCAAGCCTTAAAACGGACAAAAAAATTAAGACCGGATTTACTGGATGAATAAATTTATAAATACTTTAAATTAAAATTTTATGCTATAAATTACTTTATTGCTAAATTGTAAAGCTTTTATAGAAACAGATTAGAATTATGATAAAAAAAGGAATTGAATTAATTACATTAATTATTATAATAGTTTTAACTACAAGTTTTTTAAGCCAAAATCATGATAAAAAGCCTAAAGATTATAAGAAAAAACCTCCATTTGTAAAAACAAAATCTACTTGGGTCGATTCCGTTTATAATTCCTTATCAAAGGATGAAAAAATTGCACAATTATTTATGGTTGCTGCATACTCAAACAAAGATTCAAATCATGTGAATAATATCTCAGGGCTCATTAATAAATATAAAATTGGCGGATTAATTTTTTTTCAAGGAGGTCCTGTTCGTCAAGCTAAACTCACAAATTATTATCAATCAATTTCAAAAACACCTTTAATGATTGCTACGGATGCCGAATGGGGTTTAGAAATGCGTTTAGACAGCACAATTCGTTACCCGCGACAAATGACACTGGGTGCAATACAAGACAATAGTCTGATTTACGAAATGGGCGAAGCAATAGCACATCAATGTAAAAGAATGAATATTAATGTTAATTTTGCTCCTGTAATTGACGTTAACAGCAACCCTAGTAATCCGGTTATTAACAGTCGTTCTTTTGGCGAAAACAAACAAAATGTTGCATACAAAGGTTTGGCTTATATGATGGGTCTTCAAGATAATAATGTATTGGCAACTGCTAAACATTTTCCGGGTCACGGCGATACAGATACCGATTCTCACAAAACATTGCCGGTTGTTAAAAAATCATATTCTCGATTAAAATCTGTAGAACTATTTCCTTTTAAAATTCTTATTAACAAAGGATTGGGCTCTGTTATGGTGGCTCATCTTTATATTCCTGCTTTAGATAATACTAAGAACTTACCTTCTACTCTCTCAAAAAAAATTGTTACTAATATATTAAAGAACAAATTAAAATTTTCGGGTTTAATTTTTACCGATGCTTTAAACATGAAAGGTATTACAAAATATTATAAACCCGGAGATATTGAAGTAAAAGCTCTGCTTGCCGGCAATGACATTTTGTTATTCCCAAATGATGTGCCTAAAGCAATTAATAAAATTAAAATCGCAATTGAAAATGGAATTCTCTCTTGGGACGAAATTGACGAAAAATGCAAAAAAATTATTGCAGCAAAAAAATGGCAAGGTCTTGATAATTATAAACCTGTTGAGTTAAAAAATTTATATGCCGACCTAAATAATGAAAAAGCACTTTATATTAAACAAAAATTAGTTGAAAAATCATTAACGCTTTTAAAAAATGATAATAACCTAATCCCTTTCAAAAAATTAGACACTTTAAAAATGGCATCTGTAGCTGTTGGTTGCAAATCTGAAAATTCATTTCAACAGCAATTAAATTTATATAACTCAATTAGTAATTTTAATATAAATAAAAACGCAGACAAAAGTCAATTCGATTCATTGGCAGATACCCTTTCTAATTATAATTCTGTAATTGTAAGTATTCATAATACAGATATGCGACCTTCAAAAAAGTTTGGAATAACTCAACAAACAATTGATTTTATTAATAATTTATCGAGCAAAACAAATGTTATTCTCACAGTCTTCGCAAATCCATACTGTTTGAGTTATTTTCAAAATATTAGTAATATACGTGCATTGTTAATGTCGTATGAAGACAATAAACTAACACAGAAAATGTCGGCTCAGCTATTATTTGGAGGAATACCGGCATTAGGAAAATTACCTGTTACAGCATCAAAACAGTTTAAAATAAACTCAGGAATAATTTTAAAAAAACAAATCCGCCTAAAATATTCTGTTCCCCAAGAGTTAGGTATTGATAAAAAAAAAATCCAAAAAATTGATTCAATCATTTTAGATGCCATAAATCAAAAAGCAATGCCCGGTTGTGAAGTGTTGTTTGCAAAAAAAGGAGTTGTCTTTTACCATAAATCTTTTGGTTATCATACTTATGAAGATTCTATTCCTGTTAAGCTAAATGACATTTATGATATAGCATCAATTACAAAAGTTGCATCAACAACTGCATCATTAATGAAACTAAAAGACGAACATAAGTTTGAAGTTAACGATAAACTGTCAGACTATTTATGTTATCTTGATACTACCGACAAAAAAGAAATTAAAATTATTGATGTATTAACTCATCAGGCACGATTAAAACCATGGATTCCTTTTTATCTCAACACAATGGTTAACGATAGTTTAAAAAGCAACATCTATAGTAAAACATATTCAAAAGATTACTCTGTAAAAGTTTGCGACAGTTTGTATATTTTAAACACTTATCGCGACAGTATTTATCGCAGCATTGTTGATTCAAGTTTGCGTGAAGAAAACGGTTATAAATACAGTGATTTGGGTTACTACTTTTTATATCAGATAATTGAGCAAATCACAAAAAAACCATTGCAGGATTATGTTTCACAAACATTTTATAAACCCCTTGGTGCTAATAAAATTTGTTATAACCCAATTGGTTTTTTCAAGCGCGACGAAATTGTTCCAACACAAAATGACACCACCTTTCGAAAACAATTACTTCATGGATATGTTCACGACCCCGGTGCTGCTATGTTAGGCGGTGTTGCCGGTCATGCGGGATTATTTACTAACGCTAACGACCTTGCAAAAGTTGCTCAAATGTTTTTGCAAAAAGGAAAATATGCAGAAGAAAAATATTTAAAATCTCGAACTGTAAAATATTTTACATCATGCCCTTATTGCAACAAAGGAAACAGAAGAGGAATTGGCTTTGACAAACCTGAAATGGATTTTACAAAAGAAGGACCTACCGATCATTGTGTTTCTTCAAAAAGTTATGGACATACAGGATTTACAGGAACAATGATGTGGATAGACCCACAAAATCAAACAATATATATATTTCTGTCAAACAGGATTAATCCAAATCAAGACAATCATAAATTAGTTGAGATGAACGTTAGAACAAATATTCAAAAAGCTTTTTATGATGCTTTGAAAAATTAGTTAATCGTAATATTTTTTTTTATTATTTAGTTTTTATATTTAACTTACAAATTTTATTCTAATTTTATGTTAAAAAACAACAATATAACATTGCATTAACATATTTACTTTAATACTTTTGTCAAAAAAAAAATTTAAATCATCATAAAAAATGAAACCAACACATATAGAGCATGTTGGAATAGCCGTTAAAAGCCTTGAAGAAGCTATTCCTTTTTACGAAAACGTTTTAGGATTAAAATGTTACGCAATTGAAGAAGTTAAAGAACAAAAAGTTAAAACAGCTTTCTTCAAAGTAGGGCAAACAAAAATTGAATTGTTGGAATCTACCGACCCTGAAGGACCAATAGGAAAATTTATTGAAAAAAAAGGCGAAGGATTACATCATATGGCTTTTGCTGTTGAGAATATTGAACAATGTTTGAAAGATGCAGAAACCAATAGTGTTAGAGTTATTGATAAAACACCAAGAGATGGTGCAGAAGGATTGAGTATAGGATTCTTGCATCCTAAATCAACATTTGGAGTATTAACAGAACTTTGTGAAAATAAAAATAAATAATTAATTAATTTAAAATCATGGCGAAGCTGGATAGAATAAAAGAATTAATTGAAAAACGAGAACAGGCTCGAATCGGTGGTGGTGAGAGAAGAATAGAATCTCAGCATAAAAAAGGCAAATTAACTGCCCGCGAAAGAATTGAATTACTTTTAGACGAAGGTAGTTTTGAAGAGTATGACATGTTTGTTACTCATCGTTGCACTGATTTTGGTCTAGAAAAAACAAAATTTTATGGCGATGGTGTTGTTACCGGTCACGGAACAATTGACGGTCGTGTAGTTTTTGTTTACGCACAAGATTTTACGGTTTTTGGGGGTTCGCTTTCAGAAGCATATGCACAAAAAATTTGTAAAGTAATGGATCAGGCTATGAAAGTTGGCGCTCCAATAATTGGAGTAAATGATAGTGGTGGTGCAAGAATTCAAGAAGGCGTTAATTCCCTTGCAGGTTATGCAGAGATATTTGAGCGAAACATTTTAGCATCTGGCGTTGTTCCTCAAATATCAGCAATATTTGGTCCTTGTGCCGGTGGTGCTGTTTATTCTCCGGCTTTAACAGATTTTATTATGATGACAGAGCAAACAAGTTATATGTTTGTTACAGGTCCTAAAGTTGTAAAAACAGTTACAGGTGAAGACATCACAACTCAAGATTTGGGTGGTGCAAATATTCATGCATCAAAATCAGGAGTGTCTCATTTTACAGCAGAGAATGAAGAAGAAGGTTTAATGTTAATACGGAAATTAATGTCTTATCTTCCTCAAAATAATCTTGAAGATCCTCCTGCAACTACTTGTAATGACCCAATAGACAGAGTTGACGATGTTTTAAATACAATTGTACCTGAAAATCCAAACAAACCTTACAATGTTAAAGATATTATTTATTCAATAGTTGACGATTCTGAATTTTTAGAAATTCATCGCGATTATGCAAAAAACATTGTAATAGGATTTTGTAAATTTAACGGTACTCCTGTTGGCTTAGTTGCAAATCAACCTAGTTTTTTAGCCGGTGTTTTAGATATCGACGCATCAAAAAAAGCAGCTCGTTTTGTACGTTTCTGCGATGCATTCAATATCCCAATTGTAACATTAGTTGATGTTCCGGGTTTCTTGCCAGGTAGTGTACAAGAATATGGAGGAATTATTACAAATGGTGCAAAACTAATGTTTGCTTATGGCGAAGCAACAGTTCCAAAAATCACAATTACTCTAAGAAAATCTTATGGTGGCGCTCACGATGTGATGAGCAGTAAACAATTACGTGGTGATTTAAATTACGCATGGCCAAATGCAGAAATTGCTGTTATGGGTGCCAAAGGAGCTATTGAAGTATTAGAAAGTCGAAAATTAAAAGAATTGACTAACGACGACGAAAAAGCAAAATTTATTGCAGAAAAAGAAAAAGAATATCTTGACAAATTTGCAAACCCATACAATGCTGCTTCTTATGGCTATATTGATGATGTAATTGAACCAAGAAATACAAGATTTAGAATTATTAGAGGATTAGAAATTCTATCTACTAAGAAATTAGTTAATCCTCCTAAGAAACATTCTAATATTCCATTTTAAAAATTATAATTATGTGTTTATTAAATAATCTATTATTAATTACTAATCAAGGTTATACAATTGCTATAGTCGGATGGTCTATAGTATTTATTGCTCTTATTATTTTGGTTGTTGTTTTTAATAATATTCCAAAATTAATTCATATTAAAATAAAAAGAAATATTATTAAATCAACACGAAAGGAAGTAGCTCCTGACGAAGATTTATGTATTGAAGCAGATGTTAGTGCTGCTATTAGTATGGCTTTATTTTTATATGATAATGAAATGCATGATGATGAATTTCATGTTATAACCATTAAGCATGCAGCTAAAACATATTCTCCATGGAGTTCAAAAATATATGGAGTAACAAATTTACCACAAAGATAATTTTATAAAAAATGAAAAATTATAAATTTAAAATAAATGGTACGCAATATGAAGTTGAAATAAATGATTTCGATGGTAAAATTGCAGACATTGAAGTAAACGGAACAAAATATCAAGTTGAGGTTCAAAGTGAAGTTAGACAACCAAAAACTCCTACTTTGGTAAGAAAACCAGTTGCTGAAAAACCCGGAGAAGGTGTTATTGTGAAGACCCCTTCAATTGGTGGACACGAAATTAAATCGCCATTACCGGGAAGTATTATTAAAATATTAGTAGCTGTGGGCGATACTGTTAAAAAAGGCGACAACTTATTGATTATGGAAGCTATGAAAATGGAAAATAACGTATTGGCTGAAAAAGATGGTGTTGTTAAATCTATTAAAGTTGCTATAGGAGATAACGTTCTTCAAAACGATGTATTGTTAGAAATTGAATAGATTTATTTTTTGCTGTTATTTTGAATTCAATTCATGACAACAGTATTAAAATAAATAAAAAATTTATTTTAATAAATATTTAATTTGCTGTAAAAAAGTAAATTATAAAATTATATACAGATGAAAAAATTTTGTTTTGTTGCATTTACCTTATTATTCGTTTTTATTCAGTTTAGTACAAAAGCCGATGATAATAAAATTGCAAGCAAATTAATTCAAGGCAAATGGGTTAACCGCTCCGGAGGATATATTCCAAACCCTACAGGTAATTCTACAAATAGAGTTGAGCGGTATAAAACTTTTACTTTTGAGGCAGATAACAGTTTTGTTTTAGATTCTGCAAAACAAACATACACGGGAACTTGGCGTCTCGAGGAAACTAAAAATAAAGAGGTTAAAATACATTTACATTTTAACCCAAAAGTTATTACTCATCTTCATAAAAATACTGACCCAAATGCTATATCATATCATTATGTTACAAATAATGAAACCGTTAACCTTAACGACAGAATTTTACACATAGATAATGACGGATTGCTAAAAGATGATTGTGGTTTTGAATATAAAAATTATTCAAGTGCATTAGCCGGGGTAATGAATTTCTGGGAATTCTCAGGTTTCGAAAATGCAACTTTGGGACATATCATTATGATTATTGTTGGACTACTTTTTATTTTCTTAGCAGTAAAATATGATTATGAACCATTATTGTTAATTCCTATCGGGATTGGAATTCTTATTGGTAATATTCCAATGTTTCAATCACAGGATTTCAATCTTAAATTAGGCATATATGAGCCGGGTAGTGTTCTGAACTATTTGTATTCCGGTGTAGTACAAGGTTGGTATCCCCCATTAATTTTTTTGGGTATTGGTGCAATGACTGACTTCTCGTCGCTTATTTCAAAACCAAGATTAATGCTATTGGGTGCAGCAGCTCAAGTAGGTATTTTTGCAACCTTTCTTGGTGCTTTATATCTTGGATTCGCACCTCCTGAAGCCGGTGCTATTGGTATTATTGGTGGTGCTGACGGTCCTACTGCTATTTTCTTATCATCAAAATTAGCTAACGGAATAAATGTAATGGCTAATGGAGAAACTGTGAAAAATTTAATTGGGCCAATTGCTATTGCTGCTTATTCGTATATGGCATTAGTACCTGTTATTCAGCCACCAATTATTAAGTTGCTGACTACTAAAAAAGAACGACTTATTAAAATGAAACCTCCAAGAGCGGTATCTAAATTAGAGAAAATGATGTTCCCTATTATTGCCTTATTAATTACAGGTTATATTGCGCCTACTTCATTACCTCTATTAGGTATGTTGTTCTTTGGTAATTTCTTAAAAGAATGTGGAAGAACAAAACGTCTGGCAAATGCTGCAAGTAACTCAATAATTGATATTGTTACAATTATGTTGGGATTAACAGTTGGTGCATCTACACAAGCAGATGTATTCTTAACTCCTGACTCAATTTTAATATTTATTTTAGGTGCAGTATCATTTATGGTTGCTACCGCAGGTGGTGTAATTTTTGCTAAAATCATGAATTGGTTCTCAAGCAAAGATAATCCTGTTAACCCAATGATTGGTGCTGCCGGTGTTTCTGCTGTTCCCGATAGTGCAAGAGTTGTACAGAATTTAGGCTTAGCTGCCGACCCTTCAAATCACCTATTAATGCACGCTATGGCTCCTAACGTTGCAGGGGTTATTGGTTCTGCTGTTGGTGCCGGTATATTGTTAAGTTTCTTAATGTAAAATATTTTATGTATATTTAAGGGCAGTGCTTTTTTAGTACTGCCCTTTTTTTATATTTTTTCATGAAGATAAGAATTTTAATATTGTGCACAGGAAACTCTTGCCGAAGTCAAATGGCAGAAGGATTTTTAAAATCGTTTAACAAAAATTTGGAAGTTTATTCGGCTGGTACAAAACCTGAAAAAACAGTTAGTAAATATGCTATAAAGGTAATGAAAGAAGCTGGCATAGACATTGGTAAGTCAAAACCAAAAAATGTAAATAAATTCATTAATCAACCATTCGACTTTGTAATAACTGTTTGCGATAATGCAAAAGAAATTTGCCCCGTCTTTACAGGAAAAGTGAAAAACCTGTTGCATATTGGATTTGACGACCCTGCTTCTGCAACCGGTACTGAAGAAGAAATATTGACGATTTACAAAAAAATTCGTGATGAAATAAAACAAGAATTTTTTAATTTCTATAAAAACATATGTGAGTGACTAATTCTTAATTAGGAATTAGGAATAAAAAAAACCTGGCAGGTTTCTCTAAATATGGAACGGTAGGGAATTAGGAATTACTAGTAACTATTTACTAATTAACAATTAATAATTATTAATTAGTAATTATGTTATCCCCAAAACATCTTTGCATAATTTTATGGTACTGTTTTCGCCGGTTATTTTGCCTAAGTCATCAGATAATTTAATTGTATTAAACCATTTTTGCCCCTCGGGTTTGGCAGCAGTCATTTTTATCACAATGTTTAAAGGACGAACGCCAACGTCATTAGTCAAATTCGTTCCAATACCGAATGATATCTTTATTCTATCTTTACAATAATTAGTTATTTCTTCTACTTTGTCTGGATTTAAAGAATCTGAAAAAATAATTGTTTTGGATAAAGGATTAATATTTAATTTTTTATAATGATTAATTGTTTTATCTGCAAATTCTAAAGGGTTGCCGGAATCTTGTCTGACACCGTCAAACAGTTTTGCAAGTTTTGTGTCAAAAGCATTAAAAAAAACATCTGAAGTAAAAGTGTCAGATAATGCAATACCCAAATCACCTCTGTAGATATCTGACCAGTGTTCTAACGATAATTTGTTGGCCATTGTATATCCATACTTTGCACTATGAAACATAAACCACTCGTGAGCATGTGTTCCTATTGCCGAGATATTATATTTTTTTGCCAAAAAAACATTGCTTGTACCTGTAAATGAAGTTTTTCCATACTTCGACATCTCTTTAACAACAAGGTCGTGATTATCTAAAGAGAAACGTCGTCGTGTTCCAAAATCGGCAACTCTAACACCTAATTTATCAAATCGCCTTGCTTTCTGTCTTGCAATATCAGCTATCTCATTTTTATTTAAAGTCTTTTGTCTTGTTTTAATAAAATATAATTCAGAAACAATTGCCAGCAAAGGTACTTCCCACAATATTGTTCTGTACCAATAACCTTCAACAGAAATTTTCAATTCCCCATTTCTCATCGAAACATCTACTTCATCAGGATTGTATCGATAACCATTTAAAAAATCAAGATATGTTGGCGGTAAAAAATAATACTTATCTGCCAAATACTCTTGCTCAGATTGTGTTAAGCTGAGTTTTCCCATATTATTAATATAAGTCTTTAACTCTATATCAAAACCATCAGGAAATTTTGTATTGTCTCTGTTAATAAATTCATATTTCACTTTTGCTTTAGGGAAAAGCGAAATAACTGCATTTTGCATAGTGAATTTATAAAAGTCATTATCGAGAATTGAAATAATCATTTAATACAATTTTTATAATTAAAATTAACTTATTATTTTTTACAACTTAAAACAAATATAATTAAAACATGGTATTAATAAAATATTATCATTATTGAATTTCATTTTTTTAAAAGTAATATTTTAATAAATCGTTTAATTTTATTAACTTTATCATGAATATATCATAAATATAAAACATTCAAATATGAACAATAAAAAAACTTTTGTGTTAGATACTAATGTTATTCTTCACGATCATAAATGTATTTATAATTTTGATGAAAATGACGTTGTAATTCCCATAGTTGTCCTCGAAGAGATTGATAAATTTAAAAAGGGTAATGAAATAATAAACTATAATGCCAGAGAGTTTACCCGAGAATTAGATAAAGTTTCGGGGAATCTGCTTTTTAAAGAAGGTGTAAGTCTTGGCAACAACAAAGGAAAACTTTATGTTGTTACCGGCAAACCTTTTTCAGAAGAGTTAAAAGATTCTTTTTTTCAAGATATTCCAGACCACAGAATTTTAGCTGTAGCAGATTATATAAGAAAAGAAAAACCTGACACAGTATTAATCACAAAAGATATTAACCTTAGATTAAAAGCAAAATCGCTTGGTATTGTTTCGCAAGATTATGAAACAGGTAAAATAAAAGATATAAAAGCAATTAATAAAGTAATCCCTACCATTGATAATATTGATGATGGAATAATTTCCCGATTGTATAAAAATTTTGAAGGAGTACCAATAGAAGATTTCGAATTTAAAAAATTACCGGATGCACACAAATATTCAATTTTCAGAAGCAATAAATCAAGCGTTCTAACTCACTACGACCCAATAAATCAAGTAATAAACAGAGTTGTAAAACATCCTTTTTACGGCATTGAACCAAGAAATGCAGAGCAAACTTTTTCTCTGGATGCGTTATCAAGACCAGAAATACAACTAGTTTCACTAACAGGTAAAGCCGGAACAGGAAAAACATTACTGGCATTAGCAGCTGCATTGCAACAAATTGATAAATTTGAACAAGTATTATTGGCACGACCAATTGTTCCTCTTTCAAATAAAGATCTTGGATTTTTACCCGGAGATATAAAAGATAAAATTGGACCATACATGCAGCCTTTATTCGATAATCTTTCAGTAATTAAACATAAATTTAAAGCCACAAGTAAAGAATATCTTAAAATAGAAGAATATTTAAAAGAAGAAAAATTAATAATTACACCATTGGCCTATATTCGTGGAAGAAGTTTATCAAATGTATTTTTTATTGTTGATGAAGCACAAAACTTAACACCACACGAGGTGAAAACAATTATTACAAGAGCCGGCGAAGGAACAAAAATAATTTTCACCGGAGATATTCAACAAATTGACAGCCCTTATTTAGACGAAAAATCTAATGGACTTTCTTATTTATCAGAAAAAATGAGAGGACAAAAATTATTTGCACATGTTAATTTAGTAAAAGGTGAGAGAAGTTATTTAGCTGAATTGGCAAGTAATTTATTGTAATAAATTTTGTTAAATGATTTTTTTAATTTATATTTCGTTAAAAATAAAAAAGAAGTGAGCAACTATAACTGGGAAAATAAAACATTTTTAGTAGTTGAAGATGAAATCAGCAACTACAAATTAATTCAAGCTGTTTTAAAAAAAACAAAAGTTAAAATAATTTGGGTTTCTGATGGGAAAAAGGCAATAGAAGAATGTGAAAATAACAACAAAATTGACCTTGTTATTATGGATATTAAAATGCCAATAATGGATGGCTACGAAGCAACAAAAAAAATTAAAAGCATAAATAAAGATTTACCAATTATTGCACAAACAGCTTATGCTATGGCAGAAGACAGAGAAAATAGTTTAAACGCCGGATGCGACGACTACGTTTCTAAGCCAATAAACATTCAAGAATTTCTTGAAAAAATTAATAATTTTATTTAAAAAAATTTATATAAAGAATAAAATTTTGTAATTTTGTTTTTCATAAAAAATATTTAAAATAATTACAATGAAGGAATTAACAATAAAAGGGACCAGACAAAACCCTAATATTATCCTAAATAAAGAAAAAAATATTTTTGAATTTTCCGGTCAATCATTACCAGAGAATGTCCAAAAATTATATCAGCCTATATTATCATGGATTGACGAATATTCAGATGCACCAAATGATAATACTTCAATAGTTTTTAAAATGAAATATTACAACTCTGCTTCTTCAAAAGTTATATTTGAAGTATTGAAAAAATTTAACTTAATCTATAAAAAAGGTAAAAATGTAAAAGTTGAGTGGTACTTTAAAGAAGAAGATGAAGATATGCAAGAATCTGGTAAATATTATCAAGAATTATTAGACATGCCTTTTAATTTTCATTCTTTATAATTTTGTTTCATAAAATATTATATGGATGTATAGTCCTTTTATTTAATAAAAAAAATAAAAACTTTCTATGCAAAATTGCATAGAAAGTTTTTATTTTTAAATCAACATTTTTCAATACGAAGTGAATAAAATTAACAAAACAATAGCATCATTTTCATTAATAACATTATTAATAGTTTTAATAAACTCTTGTGCTGATAAAACAGAGTTTATTGATGAAGGTGTTTTAGAATACAACATTGATTACTTAACAACAAAAAAGGAACACCCTATAGTTAACCTATTACCTTCCTCAATGTATATTAAATTTAAAAAAGATAATACATATACACTAATAAAAGGGTGGTTGGGAGTGTTTAGCCTTTCTTATATTTCAAACAATGAAGAAAAAATAAACACAACCTTGTTAAAGATGATGAATCAAAAATATTATTTCACAACTAATTTTGAAGATACAAATTTCGTCTTTGATAGCTTTGATGGTATAAATCTGGAGTTTACTAACGAAACAAAAAAAATATTAGGCTATAATTGTAAAAAGGTAATTGCAACTTGCAAAGAACCAGAAATCCCAACTTTTGAAGTATATTATACAAATGAAATAAATATAAAAAACTCAACTCTGAACACTCCTTTTAAAGAAATTGATGGTGTTTTAATGGAATTTAATATAAAAATGAGTAAAATACCGATGAGATTGACTATTAGCAAAGTAAAGTCAGTTAACATTCCTGATGAAATTTTTAAAATCCCCCCTTCATATGTTGAAGTAGAGAAAAAACGAATTCAAAATATTTTAGACAGCCTAATTTAATTCTATTTTTTAGAATTTATTACTGACTGATAATCAGTTAATTCAAACAATATAAATAAATTTTCTTAATAAAAAATTTATAAACATTATTTATTTATTATTAAATCTGTATGATTCTATTTACTTTTGTGATTAAAATAAAAAATAAATGGCTAAGAAGAAGCAAAATATAAAAAAAGAAAAAAATAAAAAAGATCAGGAAGAATCTTCCAAACCTCAAAAAAAACATTCTCTATTTAAAGATGAACGTTTTAAATTCATACTTGGCATTGCAACTTTTTCTTTTGCAATATTTATTTTATTGGCATTTATTTCATATTTATTCACTTGGCAAGTTGACCAAAGTAAACTAGACATCAATTTCTCTACTCTTATTTCTGATGCAAACATTACTGTTGAAAACTGGGCAGGAAAAACCGGAGCTTTTTTAGCTCACTTATTTATTCATAAAAGCTTTGGAGTTGCTTCATTTTCAATAATCATTATTCTCGTAATTTTATCTTTTAAACTGGTTAGTATAAAATTATTTTCTTTACTTAAAACAGTTAAATATTCAATTCTATTTTCAATATGGCTATCAATAACATTGGGTTATTTGTTTGGAGATATGTATTTCTTTCTAGGTGGAGCACATGGTTATTTTATAAGCAAATGGCTTAATGCATTTATTGGCAACATAAGCACTGCATTATTAATTATATTATCATTATTAGCTTTCTTAACTCTCACTTTCGACAACTTTTTTATTGCTATAAAAAACATCCTCAACAAACTTTATTCAAAACAAAAAATCTTTTTAGAAACTGATAATAAAGAGAATAATAGTTGGGAAACAACAAAAGAAAAAAATGAAACACAAAAAGATAAGCCAATAAATTTAAGCGACTTAACTATTGAAGTTACAAAACCTGAAGAAGAAACAGAAATAATAGACACAAATAATTTTGACAACAATATTCAAACACTTGAAATTAAAGAAATTGTAAAAGAACCCGAAGGTGAAAAGCAAGAATCTGAAGTTGAAAATAATGATTCAGAACTCAATCTTACAATTATTAATAAAGCAACAAATGAAGAAAATAATTCAGGGAACATTCATTCAGAGCCTCTTGGAGATTACGACCCTACATTAGATCTGTCATCATATCGTTTACCTCCTATTGAATTACTCAACATACATGAGAAATCTAACAATGCTGTTACAAATGAAGAATTATTAAACAATAAAAACAAAATTGTTGAAACACTTGCTAATTATAAAATTAGAATTGATAAAATTCGTGCAACAATAGGACCAACAATTACTTTATATGAAATAATTCCTGCACCCGGAGTTCGAATTTCTAAAATAAAAAATCTTGAAGATGATATAGCTCTAAGCCTTGCTGCACTTGGAATTAGAATAATTGCACCAATGCCCGGAAAAGGAACAATTGGGATTGAAGTGCCAAACATTAATCCGGAAATTGTATCAATGCGCTCGGTAATATCTTCTAAGAAATTTCAAGAATCTCAATATGAATTACCTATTGTTTTAGGGAAAACAATCTCGAATGAAACCTATGTTGTTGATTTAGTTAAAATGCCACACTTACTTGTTGCTGGGGCAACAGGACAAGGAAAATCAGTTGGTTTAAATGCAATATTAACTTCATTGCTTTATAAAAAACATCCTTCACAACTAAAATTTGTTTTAGTAGACCCTAAAAAAGTTGAACTTACATTATATACACAAATAGAGAAACATTTTTTGGCTAAAATGCCTGACACAGAAGAGGCAATTATTACTGATACTCAAAAAGTAGTAAATACTCTAAATTCTTTATGTGTTGAGATGGATCAACGATATGATTTGTTGAAAAAAGCTCATACCCGAAATATTAAAGAATATAATTCAAAATTTATTAAACGAAATTTAAATCCGGAAAACGGACATCGTTTCTTACCATATATTGTAGTTGTTATTGATGAATATGCAGATTTAATAATGACTGCCGGGAAAGAAATTGAGATGCCAATTGCTCGACTGGCTCAACTAGCTCGTGCTATTGGTATTCATCTAATTATTGCCACTCAACGACCAACAACAAATATTATTACAGGTCTTATCAAAGCAAACTTCCCAACAAGAATTGCTTTTAGGGTAACATCAAGCATGGATTCCCGAACAATATTAGACCAAACAGGAGCAAATCAATTAATTGGTAGAGGAGATATGCTTATTTCAAGTGCAAGTGATTTAACTCGTGTTCAGTGTGCATTTATTGACACTCCTGAAATTGAAAAAATTATTGAATATATTGAAAAGCAACAAGCCTATCCAACAGCTTTCTTATTACCTGAATATGTTGACGATAATTCGAAAGATGTAACTGAGGTGGATTTAAAGAAAAGAGATAATCTTTTTGAGGATGCAGCTCGTTTAATTGTTATTCATCAACAAGGTTCTACATCTCTAATACAAAGAAAATTTTCAATTGGATATAACAGAGCAGGAAGAATTATCGATCAACTTGAGGCAGCCGGTGTTGTTGGACCTAACGAAGGAAGTAAAGCACGACAAGTACTTATCCCTGATGAATATTCATTAGAGCAATTATTTACCAGACTTAATAATCAATAATCAATGAAACATATATCTTATTATAACGTACATAAATGTGATTGAATAATTTTAACAAAAGTAAAATTTAGACATGAAAAAAAAATTAATTACTATTTTATTTTTAGCAACTACACTAGTTGGATATAGTCAAAAAGGACCAAAAGCAAAATCAATATTAGATAAGGTTTCATCTAAAACAAAATCATATAAAACCATTAAGTCAAATTTTTCATACAACATGGAAAACTTGCAAGATGGTGTAAATGAAACCTTTGAAGGAACAGTGTTTGTAAAAGGAAACAAATATAAAATTCTACTTATGGGTACTGAAACATACTCTAATGGCAAAAACAGATGGGTTTATATGCCTGATGAAGAAGAAGTAAACTTGTATGAAGTAGAAAAAAAAGACAGAAAAAATAAAAATCAAGATGATGATGTTTTAAGTAATCCAAGAGATTTATTCAACATCTATAACAAAGGATTTAAATATAAATATATTAGTGAAGTAGTTGAAGATGGAAGAAAATTGTATTTAATTGAATTAGTTCCTAGAAACAAAAAGAAAAATTTTTTCAAAATAAAAGTTAAGATAGACAAAGCTAAATATCAATTATACTCAATAAAATATTTCAGCAAAGACGGCAATAGATATACAATTAAGATAAAAAACTTTAAGCCTAATGTTAAAATGCAAGATGACATGTTTACTTTTGACACAAAAGCTCATCCTGATGTTGAAGTTGTAGATATGCGTGAATAAATTTTTTAAAATAAAAAAATGCCCCTCTCAAATAAAATTGCGAGGGGTATTTTTTTATAACTAAACAACATTTTATTCTTCATCATCATACCTAAATGCCTGTAAAACATGCCCCATCTTGTCTCTTTTTGTTTTCATATAAAAATTATTGTATTTATTAGGTTCTATTTCAATCGATACATTCTCAACAATTTCAAGTCCATATGCTTCAAGACCAATTCTTTTAACAGGGTTATTTGTAATCAATTTTATTTTTTGAACACCAACATTTTTTAAAATCTGAGCTCCAACACCATAGTCTCTTTCATCAGGTTTAAACCCAAGTTCTTCATTTGCCTGAACAGTATCCATGCCCTCTTCTTGCAACTTATAGGCTTCCATTTTTTTAAACAATCCAATTCCCCTACCCTCTTGGTTCATATATACAATAACTCCTTTGCCTGCTTTATCAACTTCTTGCATTGCTTTATGCAGTTGCTCGCCACAGTCACATCTTAATGAACCAAAAATATCACCAGTAAGACACGACGAGTGAACTCTAACAAGAATTGCTTCATCTTTATCCCATTCACCTTTTATTAACGCAACATGCTCCAAGCCATTTGATTTTTGTTTAAAAGGAATTAATCTGAAACTCCCGTATTTAGTTGGTAATTTTACTTCAACACCTCTAGTAATCAAACTCTCGTTTTTTAATCTATAAGATATTAAATCTTCAATTGAAATAATCTTTAAATCGAACTTATTTGCAATTTTAACTAGCTGAGGCAGACGAGCCATTGTTCCATCATCATTCATGATTTCAACAAGTACTCCAACTGGTTTTAATCCTGCTAATTTTGCAATATCAGTAGCTGCTTCAGTATGTCCAGTTCTGCGTAAAACTCCTTTATTCTTTGCTTTTAAAGGAAATATGTGACCAGGTCGTCCAAAATCTTCTGGCTTAGAATTATTATCAGCCAATGCTTTAATTGTCATTGCACGATCATAAGCAGATATTCCTGTAGTGCAACCCTGTCCTATTAAATCTACCGATACAGTAAAAGGGGTTTCGTGTAATGAAGTATTCTTTCCAACCATTAAATTAAGATCAAGCTCTTTACAACGTTCTTCGGTAAGAGAAGTACAAATTAATCCTCTACCGTGGGTTGCCATAAAATTAACTTTCTCGGGGGTTATTAGCTCTGCTGCTGTTATAAAATCGCCTTCATTTTCACGATTTTCATCATCAACAACAATAATAAGTTTCCCTTTTTTAATATCCTCTATTGCTTCTTCAATAGAGTTTAATATTATTTTATTGGTTTCGTTTTGTTGGTTGCCAGACATTAGTTTTTACTCCTTTTAAATATTTAAAAAATCCAATAAATAAAGCAATATTCATGCTATAAAAATGTGTAATAAATCGTAAAATTATAATATGTATTTCAATTTTCCTCAATAAAAAATCAATAAAAGGTAAAATAATTACAACACATTGCAAATAAAGTAAATACAAATAAAATGTATTCTTTATTAAAATCAAGTTAAATAAAAAAGCTGCTAAAAGAAAAAACGGGCCAAACCATCGTAGCACTTTATGTGACAAAAAGCAAAAAGCAATAGATTTCGTTTTTAATGAAAGTAAATGTTTAAATTCTTTCAAATTTTGAAAGTTACCCGTTGCAATGCGTACTTTTCTTTTAAACTCTTCTTTTAAATTATTTGACACATCTTCATAAACAACAGCTTCTATATTATTGACTGCTTTTTTCCCTTTTTCAAGGACTTTCATATTTATATAAAAATCATCGACAAGGAATTTATCAGGTACTTTTGAAAATAATTCTGATTTAACAGCAAAACAACCTCCAAACGGTCCCATCATTGTCCCCCATAAAATTGATTCTTTAGATTTTATATTAACTTCATGTGATATATAAAACTTCTCAGGCTTAGAAATACCTTCTTTTTTCAAACCTTTACTAATCATTCTTGCATCAACAAGTCCAATTTCTTTATTTGTAAATGGTTTTACTAAATTTATTATTGTTGTCTTCTCAAAAAAAACATTTGCATCTGTTAATATTAAAATTTCACCTCTTGCTTTCTCAGATAACTGATTAATAATATTTGGTTTACCTTGTCTTTTTTGAAAAGAAAAAAACTGTAAGTTTTTATATTCTGACGACAGGTGATTTAAAATCTTATCGGTTTCATCTGTTGAAGCATCTGAACCAACCAAAACTTCAATTTTATCTAATGGATAAGAAGTCTTAAAAATGCTATCAATCTTATCCTTTATAACTTCCTGCTCGTTAAATGCCGACATTAATATTGATATAAAAGGCAACTTATTTTTTTCATTGTTTAGTATTTGTGTTTTGCTTTTTTTTAATAAACTAAACAATTGTAATATTATTGGGTATACAATATATGAATGAACAATTGCGAAAATTGACAACCAGAATAATATTTTTATAATTATCATAATCTAAAATAAACCTTTATAGAAATTAATTAATGAAGACGAAATTGTTAAGTTATTGTAATTACTATTAACAAAAGAAACCGCATTTTCACCAATTTTATTAGCAAACACTTTGTCATTTATTACAGTTTCAATCCCTTTAATAAAATCTAGTTCATTATCTGCAATAATAATATTTTTATTGTGTGTTATGTTAATTCCTTCTGCCCCAATTGATGTTGAAATAATGGTTTTACCAAGCGCCATTCCCTCAATAATCTTAATTCTCATCCCGCTACCTGACAATAAAGGCACAATCATAATTGCTTTTGAATTCATATATTCATAAGCATCGTCAATCTCACCAAGGTAAAAAATATTTTCATAGTTTAATTTACTAACAAACCATTTAGGAGCATTTCTTCCTGCAATATATAAGCTTAAATTCTTATTCTTTTTTGATATGATTTTCCAAACATTTTCTAGAAACCAAACTAAACCCTCTTGATTTGGTGTCCAATCTAAAGCACCAATATAAAACAATGAATTATTTTCAATATTTGAATAATTTGGTTTTAAATCATTAATATTAACTCCTGCTGCTGAAACATGATAGGGTTTATTATTCCCATTATTATTAAAAAACAATGCATCTCTTTCGGTTATTGGAACTAATGCATCGTATTTATTTATGATTCTTAATTCATAATTTTTTATCCTTTTAGTCAAGATTTTAAGATATGTTTTTTTTAACAATCCTTTTTGTTTTAGGGTTGTTCGTTTCCAAATCTCATGTTCAATATTGTGAGCTCTATAAACAATTTTCGCATTAGAATATTTTCTAATCACATCAATATATGTGCATAAATATAATCCCTCAAGTTGAATAATTTCATAATTATTATTCGACAATAAGCTAATTAATTTATTACGAAATTTTTTTGAAATAAAACGTTGAGCATTATACGGTTTATTAGAAAAAAATAAGTTTAGTGTTGCTAAGAAAGGATTAATTTTAGTTTTAACAAACACATCAAAAAAATTAATTTTGCTTTTTAATTCTACAGGAATATTATCAATATTAAAATAATGTTTTGAAGTATTCATTGCTAATACAGTAACATTATTTCCATGTTCACAAAAGCCTTTTGCAAGATTTAAAGTTGCAATAGAACCTCCATCTTTTGGAGGATATGGCATTTTGTTGCATAACTGAAGAATGTTCATAAACTACTTCTTTTTTTTCTTAGAAGTAAAAAACCTTTTTACTGCATCAATATAAGAATCAAAATTAAGGATAACAGAATCTGTAGCCGCTTTATATGTTAAGAATATACCTAAAGGTAACAAAATAAATGCTGAAAGCCACATGCCTTGCCAAGCCGGCAATACACATGATTTCACATATTTCTCACCTGTCATTGAAACAACATAGTATAAAACGAAAAACAATACTGAAATTACAACAGGCATACCAAGTCCGCCTTTACGAATAATTGCACCAAGAGGAGCTCCAATAAAAAACAAAATGAAACATGCAAATGATAAAGTAAATTTTCTATGCCATTCAATTTCATGCCTATTTATCCATTTTTGTTTGTTAAAAAAATCATTTTTAGTCGACGAGATATAAGATTTGGTTGTTCTTGCATAATTGAGTGCTTGATCAATAACTCGGGCTTTTTCTCCTGCCGATAAAGTTTCAAATATGCTGTCAAAACTCACAGTAGATTTTATTGTATCATAATAATTAACAATGTTTGTGTCATTTTTTACCTCTTTCCTGAAAAAATTTGCTCTCAACAAATTTTTTGAGAATTGATTTTTATATGATTTTAAAGCTTTCTTTAAAGAATCATCTGCCGTTGAAAGTTGATTTATATTCAACATCTGATAATTATTTTTAAATAAATTTTCATCTGTTCGCTTTAAGCCATATCCGGAAAGGTCTAAAATTACTTTTTGTTCAGAAAATTTATCTTGCCTGTATGGATGTGATTTTGTTTTATTTCTTCTTTTATCAACGGGTATTTCGGTATAAGTTTTTCCATTATATAATGATAAAATAAGATTTCTTTTATCTTCGGTAACCTCCATTCTGCCAGAATCTGCAATAGTTACATTCAAATTACCCTTTCTAGAAGAATGATCATATATCATTACATTGTAAAGCAATCCTGTTGATTTATTTTTTCTTCCAACTTTTATACTGTAACCATCTATTCCGTTATAAAAAACGCCTTCTTTAATACTTACTTCAGGTCGTTTATTTCTAACATCAAACAGCAAAGCTCCCATTTTCAGATTAGTATATGGCAATACATTATTAGAAAAGAAAAATGCACCAATGCTAATAATAAAAGTCAATATTATTAATGGATACATAATTCGTGATAATGATATTCCTGCAGATTTTAAAGATATTAGTTCGTAGTGTTCTCCCAAATTACCAAATGCCATTAAAGACGCTAATAATATTGAAAGAGGTAATGCCATTGGAACAAGCCCTGCAATAGCATACATTAACAATTCGGAAATTACAGAAAACTCTAAACCTTTCCCAACCATATCATCAATGTATTTCCATAGAAATTGCATAAGCAACAAAAACAATGAAATACAGAAAGTTACAACTAATGGTCCTATCCATGATTTAATTACCAGATAATGAACTCGTTTTATTTTCACAGTGAAAAAAATTACCTACAATAATACTATAAACGGTTATAATTTTAACATAACATCATATCCATTTATTGTCATTTTATAGTCATTAATAGTAATTGAAATAAATGACAACATTTGACGGCAAAGCGTTATGACAACTCAATGACCATATGAAATTATTGATTTTCAATTTCATAGAATAGATAGCAATGCCAAATCACATTATGCAAAATATATAATTAAAAAAAACATGGTAAAATTAATAGAAATTATCAAACTTTGATACTATTAAAGACCTAAAATATGTTTTAATTCTGAAATCTGAGTATCCCAAAGACTAATAGCATCTTCTTTCTCGTCTTCTTCGGCAAAGTCTGTTACTAAAAGAGCCAATCCTCCGGTTAATTCAAGTTTATTTAGTCTAAATTCAAAAAAAGTGTCTTCTTCTTCGTCTTCAACCCAATGAAATTTTATATATGACAAATCTTTTTTAGCTAATATTTTGGCATCCTGTTCAACTCCATTCCAAATGAAAGTATAAATATTATCATTAACATTTACATCATCGGCAAACCACTCTGTTAACCCACTTGCAGTACTTACTCTGTTAAACAAAATTCTTTCTGATGTATTTATTACATATTCTAATTGATATTTATTTTTTGCCATAATTTTTTCCCTTCATTTTGTTATTTTGCAATATATAAATTCCAATTATATAAAACAAATAAATACTTCTAATTGTTTTTTTCAAAACATTTCTTTTATTTAAAAAAAAATATATAGATTTGCAATCTTATTGGCGAGACAACCAAATTCTTTTATTATGAATAATTCAATTATTGAAGAATATAAACTTCATGCAAATTTAATGAAGGCACTATCACACACAACTCGTTTATTTATTGTTAATGAACTCGCAATAACTCCGCGTTGTGTTAACGATTTAACAAAAATGGTTGATGTTGACATTTCAACTATGTCAAAACACTTAAGTATATTAAAAAACGCCGATATAGTTTGTGGTAAAAAACAAGGAAATAAAATTTACTATGAACTAAAAATGAAATGTGTGTTAGATTTTTTCAACTGTGCCAATAAAATAATTAAAACCAAATAATTTTATAAATAATGTTTGGCTAATTTGCCAACTAACAAAACTTAAAAATATCAATTATGAAAAACTTAGAAACAATAATGCAATCAATGACATTTGATTTTTTTGGTAATGGAAAACATAAAATATGTCCCGACAAAATCTTACAAGACAAAAACAATGTATTATTAGATGTTCGTTCAAAAGAAGAAACAAAAACCTTAAGTTTTAAATTACTTTTTCATGATATATTAATTATTGAAATCCCAATTAATGAAATACCTGACAGATTAAATGAGATACCAAAAGACAAAACGATTGGTGTTTTTTGTTCATCAGGGGTAAGAGCTGTAATTGTTTATGCTTATCTATTATCATTAGGTTATGAAAAAGTAAAAATTGTTGAAGGCGGTTATAATTTATTAATTGATGAATTTAAACCCGGCAAACTATTGAAACATATATCAAAAAGTTAAATAGAGAGCAAAAAATATTTTTCAAATATAATGAGACTACTCCGAAAACTAAAGTTATCAATTTATAGCCGCTTAGCGGATTTATAACAAACTGACGTACAGATTTATAGCTTTCAGTCTTTTTGTAAAGTTAACCGCTTAGCAACTTTTGGGAGTGGACTCATGATTTATTTTTAATAACAAATCCGTTCCACGATTTGCGGATTTTAGATATAACAATAATAATGGATTATTTAATTTTCATCATATCATTTATAGCTTCCTTTGTGTTTTCGCTTGGTGGAGTAGGTGCAGCCATAATATTAATTCCAATATTAGTATCGTTTGGCATACCTATTAATATTGCAAAACCCGTAGGACTTTTTTACAACACTGTTAGTTTGACAGGTGCGAGCATTTCAAATATACGGAACAAACGACTGGATTTTAAAGTTGGTATTCCTATAATAATTTTCTCTTTTTTGTTTGCCAGCATAGGTGCTTATGTTTCTCAATTTATACCTACTAAAGTCATACTTATTCTGTTTATCTCTTTTCTGCTTTTTTCAGGATTCATGTTTTTATTTAACAAAAAGAAAGAAAAAGAAACATACAGAACAGACAAACCTATTATTTCCTTATCGTTGATAGGTGCATTTGCCGGTTTATTATCAGGAATGCTTGGAATAGGCGGAGGAGGAATTATTTCCCCACTAATGCTTTTACTTGGCTATAATCCTAAAAAGATTGCAGCTATAACAGCTTTTGTTGTGCCTTTTTCATCTTTTTCGGGATTTTTAACTTATTGGTCAATGGGACATGTTGATTGGCATCTTCTTATTATAGCATCAGTTGCAGGAATTGCAGGTGCTTTACTGGGAACTATGTTTATGCACAAGAAACTAAACCCAAGCACAGTAAAAAAAATTCTTGCTATAATTCTGTTAATCATGGCAATTAAATTAACTTGGAGTAACGTAATAAATTTTTTATAAAAATCTGTAAAAAAAATTACAAAGAATTAAAAAACTTAAAAGAAAATATTATATTTGCAGCCTCAAATTATGGCGAGATAGCTCAGTTGGTTAGAGCGCATGATTCATAATCATGAGGTCGAGAGTTCAAATCTCTCTCTCGCTACTTAAAAAGAACGGATACATATTATTATGTATCCGTTCTTTTATTTTAAAGCAATAGTTATATTTGATTTCCTAAATAATTATTTTTTTAGTTTTTGATTGAAAAAATAAAACTGATATTTTATCGCTGACTTCCAATACTTGTAATTATGCGTTCCCGGGCTTGAAATGTATACTGCTTTTATTTTCAAGCTATCACATTTTCTGCGTAAAGTGTTGTTAATGCTGTAAAACGGATCTTCAGTTCCACAACTAAAAATAATTTCCTTGTTTGATGCAGCAATTTTTTCAATATTTCCAATAACTGAATATTTACTGAGAATTTCCTCATCATTTTTTTCTCTTGTAAGTCCCAGATATTTTTCAATACTATATTTGTTACTACAGAAACTCAAATCAACAACTCCACTAATACTACCTGCATTTTTAAATAATTCCGGTCTTCTTGAAAAAAAATATAAAGCTCCATGCCCCCCCATACTTAATCCTGTAATAAACACATTACTACTATCAACATGATAGTTATCAGCGATAAAAGGCATAAGATCTGAAAAGAAAAAATCTGTAAATTGACTTTGTTTTTTCACAGGACTATTAATATACCATGAATTATATAAACCATCTGGACAAACTATAATAAATCCATATTCATCAGCATATGATTGGCAGTCCATAATATCGTTCCATTGATGATAATTACCACTCCATCCATGAAGTAAGTATATTACAGGGTATTCTTTTTCAATATCATTTTTATAGCAATCGGGAGTAAAAACCCAAACAGTATCCGGTTTACTAATATTACTTGATTTGAGAATATGTTGTTTTTGTGCAATTGATGCCATATTAAAGATTATAATAAGCGATAGTAATGTTGTAATTTTTTTCATAATTTAAAAGAATGTGATTAAAATTATATTTTCATTTAATAAGCTAATTCATTAAAATATTTTTTCCAATCGGTTCCTTTAACCGGTCTTTGATTAATATCAATATCAGTATATACAATTTTCTCGGCATCAACGCCATAAGGTCATTCTGCAATTATCTCTCTCTTTGGACCAATTACCAATGAGTTTCCAATAGCCATTTTACCTTTCCATGGACATCCATTTAACCACCCAACATTACTACAACCTGCAATATGCATACTAATTTTTTTGCTATCGGAACATAATGATTGTACCAAATTTCTCTGGCTGTAGGTAGTTTGCTTGTATCCCAGTCTGTTGGTAAAGCCCATGAAGTAGGAGAAATAATAATATCAGCTTCCATATAACCTAAAGCCTGACTCAGAACTCTTTGTACAGCAAAAGCATCAGCACAAATCAATAGTCCTATTGTTCCAAATTTTGTTTCACAAACATGAAGGCTGTGTCCTACCGAATAATATTGTTGTGCTATATCTAATATATTAATTTTCCTATGATGCATTAGCACTTTTCCTTTTGAAGAAATCAAAACTGCCGAATTATAAACTTTATCTCCATCTTTTTCTGCAAGACCAGAGCAGACATATACTTTATTGCTTTTCGCTGCATCGATTAGCATCTGACAAGTTTCTCCTTGAGGAATCGTAGTTGCAGAAGTTAATGCAGAAGGATGTGCCCAACCGAGATCCATTAGCTCAGGTAATAAAACTAAATCGGTTCCATTTTCGGCTGCGTCTCTAATCATTTCTTTGGCATGTGTGAGATTATTTGATCTATTCCCTTCTTCAACAAGCATCTGAACTAATGCTAATTTGAATTTTATTTGAGTTTTCTTTGATGTGTTTTCTACAATATTTTCAGTATTAATTGTTTTAACTTTTTTATTACATGAAAGAAAAAAACTTAATAAAAATATTCCAGTCACTAATAAATTTATTTTTCAAATTAACTTATTCATAGCGATTTTTTTTAAATTTAACTTTTCGAAATTTATTTTCATAAAACGATAATAATAAATTAATGGAAAATTATTTTAAAATCATTCTCATAGGAACGCGTAAAAATTTAGCACGATAAGCTTCAACATTTTCAAAAACATCACGAACTCTTCTTGAGTTTACACAATAAGAAACTAAAAGCTCGTCGTTTTCAATATATTGCACGTGAGCCAGTGCATTGTATGAAAATATATTTTTAGTCGTATCATTTTCAGCATCTTGTGTGTGATATATCTTTTTTTTGTTATAGAAATCTTTATAAGGTTTTTCTGATATATATGTGTAAATATCTGTTCCCGACCTTTCCTGGGTTAATAACACATATTGTTCTTTATATTTAAAAATACTGAATTGTTCTGAAACAGAAATATCAAGGTCAATAGGAACTGATTTCTTAATATCAGTTGTCCATTCATCTCCATTAAAATATTCCCAATTATTATAAAATATTTTGCTATTAAAAAGAACTCTTGCAACATGAATTTTAGAAATGCCAGGATAATTTTTAGTTCCAAAAATATAAACATAATCACCATCTACCATAACACAATTTCCAAAATCAATTTGGTTTTTAGCATAATCAAAAGCTACTTTGTGAGTTTCAATATGTTTAAAATCGGGAAGCGAAAAACTTAACAAATCAATTTGTCCAATTCTGAAAGCAAACATTTCTTCAGCCAGTTTGTCAACCTCATCCATATCATCTTTGTTTTTCGTAGATTTTACTACAGCAGAAGTTTCATTATACAGATTTAGTGCAAAAACATATAATGTATCATTTTTCACAAAACCATGTCCCGGCCAATACCACCTGTATGTCGAGTCGCCAACTTCATTTACAGGTTCCATAAGTGTTTTTGGATTGTTGTACTCTCCACTATAAATAGATTTCGCTTCTGTTTGCTCTTTATTTATTACAAC
>QMPG01000005.1 GCA_003648455.1 Bacteroidota bacterium | reverse complement strand
ATTTGGTGTTTTTTAAACCCCAAATTTGGGTACTTCTAATGCGGGGTTTACCGCTTTACTTTCCACTATCCATCGCTAATTCATGCAATTCACTTCGTTTTTGCATGAATAAAGCGGGTTAATAATTAATTTTTGCATTTATTTGCATATAGTAGTCCAAAACTACTAAAAAAATAACATAAAATCTGATTGTCACAAAAACTATATGTAATTCCGCAGGGAAATAAATTCTATGCTTCAATCAAAAGACTGCCCCCTGCTGCTATCTTTTTGATTATCAACACCCCCCCGATTAAAATTGGGAACTATTCATATTTTTCCCCTTCGGGAAACTGTTTCTTTGTAAAAAATTTAACAAGCTTATTTATAATTAAAAATACTTTCATGCGGTTAAAAAATATATAGCATCTTACTTTAAACAAATTCATCTGCGATTATCTGCATAATCTGTGTCATCTGCGTGCTATCTTCTTAATTATAAAACGCCTGTTTTTGGTCTGTTAAATCTTCTTTTTCTTGGTTTAGTTCTTCCCAAATATTCATTTCTTTTTCAAGCTCGTTTTTGAGCCAATCATATTTCTTATACAATAAGTTGCTATCTAAATCTGTGTTTTGGTCGGGGTTTGCAAATAACTTATCAACCTCGGCAATATCTTTCTCAATCTCCAAAATTTTACTCTCCGACTTTTTAATATTACTCTCTACCCTATTAATTTTCCTTTCAAATTCTTTTCTCTTCTTGTATAATAATTTGTTTGATGTGTTTTTTTCTTCCTTTGGTGTAGCTTTTGTTTCCCTGTTTTTTTTCTCAAGCTCTTTAAATGAGGCTAATCTTCTTTTCTCTAAAAACTCTTGTATCCCACCAATATACTGTTTAATATTTTTATCTTTAAACTCATAAACTTTTTCAGATAAGCCGTCTAAAAAATATCTGTCGTGAGACACAACAATTAGAGTTCCTGTATAATTAATTAACGACTGTTTAATAATATCTTTCGATTGAATGTCGAGATGATTGGTAGGCTCATCAAGCACTAATAAATTGTATGGTTGCAACAGCAATCGAATAAAAGCAAGTCTTGCCTTTTCGCCTCCTGAAAGCACCTGCACTTTTTTGTCAATATCTTCGCCTTTAAATAAAAAAGCAGCTAAAATATCTCTAATTTTTGTGCGAATTTCACCAACAGCAACATCATCAATAGTTTGAAAAACCGTTTTGTTTTTATCTAACATGTCTGTTTGGTTCTGGGCAAAATAGCCAACATTCACATTATGACCTATTTTCATTTCTCCGTCATATTGTAATTGTCCGCAAATAATTTTCGAAAGTGTTGTTTTCCCTTCACCGTTTTTCCCAACAAAGCTAACATGCTCCCCTCTTTCAATGGTCAAATTAACATCGTTTAAAACCAATTTTTCGTCATACTTTTTCACCAAATGCTTAGTTTCAACTACAACCAATCCGGAACGTGGAGCAGGTGGAAATTTAAATTTTATTGAAGAATTGTCGTCAACATCAATCTCAATAATTTCCATTTTATCAAGCTGTTTTATTCGCGATTGCACTTGCACAGCCTTTGTTGCCTGATATCTAAAACGATTAATAAATTGCGTTGTCTCTTCAATTTTCTTTTGCTGATTTTTATATGCTGCAAGTTGTTGTTCAATTCGTTCTTTTCGTAAAATTCTGAATTTTGAGTATGAAACTTTATAATCGTAAACTTTACCCAAGGAAATCTCTACGGTTCGATTTGTAACATTATCGAGAAATGTTCTGTCGTGAGAAACCATTAAAACAGCACCTTTGTAATTATGAAGATAATCTTCGAGCCATTGAATAGAAACAATGTCAAGATGATTGGTCGGCTCATCTAATAGTATTAAATCAGGCTTACGCAACAAAATTTTTGCCAGTTCAATTCGCATTCGCCAACCACCGCTAAACTCATTTGTTTGTCTATCAAAATCTTCACTTGCAAACCCCAAACCCGTTAATGTTTGCTCAACATTTGCATGAAGAGTGTTACCACCAAGAATATTAAATTGTTCATTTTTTTCGGTTAGCTTATTAATCAAATCCAGATAATCAGCAGATTCATAATCAGTTCTGTTAGTAATCTGATGATTTATTTTGTTAATCTCATTTTCAATATCTAAAACATCGGCAAAAGTAGCTAGGGTCTCATCCACAACCGTTTTTCCCTCATTAAGAATCATGTGTTGAGGCAGATAACCAATTGTTACATCTTGTGGCACAACAACGTTGCCTTTTGTAGGTTTTTGTATACCAACAATTGCTTTTAACAAAGTTGTTTTACCTGCCCCATTCTTGCCTACTAATCCTATCTTATCGCTTGTGTTAATAAAAAACGAAATATTTTTAAATAACTCAAACCCGCCAAATTCAATTGTTAACTGATTAACCGATATCATAAAGTCTATTAAGTTGAAAGTTTATAAAGTTAAAAATTAAAAGTATTAACGCCACTTTTTCGGATTTGCAATACGAAAGAATAAAATAACTTTTGTCTATTCACTTTTATCTTCTTACTTTTACTTGTTCTTATTAAAATGATTCTTTTACAAAAAAAGACTAAATCTTTGTAATGAAAAAGAAATTTATTGATAATTTATCACAAGAGATAATAATAAATTTCCCGCCACAGCGAATTATTTCGTTAGTGCCGTCAATTACTGAGCTTTTGTTCGATTTGGGTTTGGACAATAAAATTGTTGGAATAACAAAATATTGTGTTCACCCAAAAGAAAAAATAAAAAACAAAACAATTGTTGGCGGTGTTCAAAATCTCAACTTTGTAATCATAAAAAACCTTAAGCCAGACTTAATAATTGCCAACAAGGAAGAAAACGACAAAGATGAGATTACAAAGTTATCAAAAAATCATAATGTTTGGATTAGCCATGTAGAACAATTTGACGAAGCATTAGCTTTAATAAAAAACATTGGAGAACTAACCAACAAAATTGAAGAGGCTAAAGAAATAAACAAAAAAATTATTAGTAAATTTTATAATAACAAAATTGCCCCAAAAAATATTAAAGTAGCCTATTTAATATGGAAAAATCCTTATATCACAATTAACAAAAACACTTTTATTAATGATATGATTGATATGTGCGGTTTAATAAATGTTTTTGCCGATAAACCCGAGCATTATCCAGAAATAAGCTTTAACGATATAAAACAAGCTAAACCTGATTTTGTATTATTATCATCGGAACCATATTCCTTTAATACCAACGATGCAAAAGAGATTAATGAAAAATTACCTTTTTTAAAAATTAAATTTGTTGATGGAGAAATGTTTTCGTGGTATGGTTCACATATTTTAAAATCGTATGATTACTTCAAAACCTTATTTTAGGTTTTGCAAATCACAAAATTCATAAAACCAAAATTGTTAATTATCAGGACAAATACTTATACCTACTTTTAATCTGTTGTCAATTACTTGAATATTATCAATATCGAATTGCAAATTATTGTTTGAAACTTCACGTGTCATCTTCTCATAAATAGACGAATAATTCTCTCTCATAGTCTTAACCTTTACGGAATTTATTTGTGACAGATTTAAAACTTTCAATAATATCGATTTAATATATTCTTTCCATAGTCCGTTATCAGCACTTAATTGATTACTATTGCTGTCGTTTACAAAAATTTTGTAATTAAAATAATAATTTGGGATTGAGATTTTATTATCCATATACTCTGTTAAAATATCAACATTATTATTTACTTCAGTCAAAATATAATGGCTGGTAAAACAAGTGTCTTCATTATATTTATTTGCATCTATCTCAAACATGGCTTCATATTGAGTTGCATATTCCATGTTCATATCCATTTTATACAATTTACAATCCATCGTTATAAAATCATAATCATCTGAGTTTATAATATTTGTTGGAATTCTAAGCAACACAACAGCTTCGTCATATTTAGTATAAAAACTGTTAATTATTGAATCGTTACTAACTTTACGTGAAGCAAGTATTTGACTATAATATTCAAACATATTTTCGTTTGCATTACTTTTTAAGTTTGAATAAAAGTCGGTAACATTTCTAATGTTTGAATTATTTAATAAAGCAACAATGCTTTTTGCTCTAACTGAAGCCAATTGGATTGCATCAGCGGAATCCATACCAGGGTCAGATATTCCAATAGCATATATATAATCATTAGTAGATTTTGGCACATTAAACAACCACGATGGAATATAACAAGGAGTTGTGTTTACTAAATAATTTGTATTATCTTCTTCAAAATTAGCTTCAAAATCTTCAAAAAAATTATTCTCAAAATCTTTTTTTTCTTTCTCTATTTCGATAATTTTTCTTTTTGACGTTTTGTTAACCTGAGCGTTTAAAGAAAAAACAAAAGACAACAGAATAAATGTATATATCAGCTTCATATATTGATTATTATTAATTTACATCTTGCTAAAATAATAAAAAAAAGGCTGCCTAACAATAGACAGCCTTTATATAAATGGGTGGAAGATGGGATTCGAACCCACGACCCCCGGAACCACAATCCGGTGCTCTAACCAACTGAGCTACATCCACCATTTTAGTGGTGCAAAGATAATTATTTATTTATATGATAAAAAAAAATAATTAATTATTTTTTATCATATTTAATATTCTTTTTTAAGCTAAAAAATCCTCAAGAAAAGCATTTATTATAAACAACTTAACAATATTGTTTTCGTTCTCATAATAACCAATTATAAAATACTTTTTTTCTTTGTTCTAATAAAAATTAAATTTGTAGAAAAAACAATTTCAATTGAAACTAAATAAATATATTAATAACATATCTGGTCTTCAAATTTCGCAATTAATACGATTTGTTACTTTATTTTTGATTGGAGTAATTTTTACGAAAACTCAGCTTACAACAGCTGATATTGGTGCCTATGAAAAATTATTGTTTATTGCAAGTGCGGTAAGTTTCTTTTGGATTTCTGGCTTAACACAATCATTTTTACCATTATATGGCAATAATAAAACTTTTAAAAAATCCCGTGAGGCAAATAATAATGAAAAATCACCGGAATTCTTTAATGCCTTTTTACTCATTACGTTTTTCAGTTTTTGTGCTTTTGTTTTTGTGTTGATTTTTAAAACATATCTGTCACAACTTTTAAATAATTCGCAACCAATAAAACATTTTAACTTATTACTAATTTATATTTTAATTAATAATCCTTCTTACTTTATTTACTATTTTTATTTACTTAAAAATAAACCTAAACAAACAATTCAATATTCAATTATTTCTTTTTCTTTACAGCTTACATTTGTAGCTTTGCCCTCGATTTTTGGCTATGGTATTGAGTACTGCTTGTGGGGTTTAATATTAATTTCTGCTCTTCGAACTATTTGGTTGCTGTTTCTTTTGAGCAGATATGCTAAATTTACTTTCTCACTAAAATTTATTAAAGAACATATTCACTTGGCCTATCCTTTAATATTAAGTTCATTATTAAGTGGTTCGGCAAAATATATTGATGGTTTTTTAGTAACTTATTATTTTGATTCTGCTAAATTTGCAATTTTTCAATATGGGGCACGCGAGTTCCCCTTGGTTGTTATTCTTGCCAATGCCTTTAGTAATGCTATGATACCTGAGTTTTCGGGAGGTGTAAATTTAAATTCTTCATTAAACATGATTAAAAACAAATCAAAACAATTTATGCATTTTCTTTTTCCTCTTACAATAGTTTTGTTGTTTGTCAGTACATGGTTATATCCGATTGTCTTTAACAAAAATTTTGTCGAAAGCGCTTATATATTTAATATTTACTTATTGTTGATTGTAAGCAGAATGATTTTCCCTCAAACAATATTAATTGGAATTAAACGTAGCAAGATTATTCTTAGCGGTTCTGTTTTAGAAATAATTATTAACGCCAGTTTAAGCATATTGTTTATTAATTTATGGGGAATAGTTGGAGTTGCAATAGCAACTGTTGTCGCATATTTTTTTGAGAAAATCTTTTTAGTCGCTTTTGTTTATAAAAAGTTAAACATTTTACCAACACAATATATTCCTGTTAAGCTACATATTGTTTATTCTTTTCTGACTTTTTTGGCATATTTCGTTGTTGTATCTTACTTATAAGCCTTTATAACGTACTACCCACGAGGGGTCTTGAATAAGTTGAAGAAGTTTAAATGCCTTTTCACCATAGCAGTAGCTAAACATATTTTCAATTCCGAATTTTTTTAATTCAATCATTTGCCCGGGCGACGGAATAGATTCTTTATTAGCCCAGCCAAAAATTTTTTTCTGACTATATGGATGTTCAGAATATCTTAATTTCCATATCTCATCGAGTGCTTCAGGAGTAATGTTATATTTTTTAAAAAAGCTTTCTTTTTTAGGATTCGCTTTTGAATCTTGCGTCCCCATAGCCTGAAGAATAAATGTATCTTTCGAAATAAAAGAAATTTCTTTGCTCCCATCTCTTAATTCTCTAACAATTGCAAATGTAATTAATGAGCCATTTAGAGTTGGGACTAAGCTAAATCCAAAAAAATGGTGTATGCGTTGTGCTGTTGTGTCATTTTTGACCTTAGGTACCAATATTTGTGTAAAAGAAGTGAGTACTAAAGTATTAATAAAAAATATTATTAATAGAGATTTCTTCATTTTTTCAATTATTCGAAAATAAAATATTTATTTTTTTCAAATTAACCCGAAAAATTCATAATTTTTCTACGCTTAAGAATTACCAACAAATTTGGGTACTTCAAATGCGGGGTTTACTTGCGTGAGCTCACCGCCAGCTGGCGGTTCGGTTCCCGCTTTGCACCCCACTATCTATCACACATTCATACAATTCACTTCGTTTTTGTATGAATAAAGCGGGTTAAGTTGATATGTCAAGCAAAATTAACAAATAAATATCTCATTTTCAATTTCTTTGATTATAGAAATTATATGTTGTCGGTAAACAAAAAAGGTGTTGCACAAAGCAACACCTTAATAAGATATTTTAATTTTCACATTATTTTACATTCATATAGGACAAAATTGTTACTGCAGCCCCTTGCTTTCCATTTTTAAATGATATAGAAATATTATACACTCCCGTTTTCTGACATTGAAAACCAAAAGCTTTCATAAGAGAACCATCGCTTTTTTGGTTTGATCCTAAAAGCTTGCTGTGATCATACAATTTCATTATTGCTTTACCTTCGTAACCGGCAGCATCACATACATTAAGCTGATATATTGTGCCTTTATTAAGCAACACAGAAAATTTTGTTGATGGAGCTGGCTTAACAGAGCTCTGTTGCAATTTCACCTTAAAATCCTTAAGGTAAGTAGCATTTCCAATATCTAAAGCACAAACATTTACTAGCTCATCACTTTGTGCATAAATATTATTATTAAATAAGAATAATGTTAGAATTATATAAAAAATTATTCTTTTCATATTATAAATTAATTAATTTATTACGTACTTTTTCAATAATATTTGTAATGTTAACCAATTGTTCATTAGAAATCTCAACATGACTTTCATCATTAGTAACAATTACTAACATCCCGTTAATTTCTTTTGATTCTGGTTCGCCAACAGTATAAGTTATCTTAACATCTTTATAACTTTCTTTAATTTGCTCAACATCTTTAACTAAATCATAAAAATGTTTGTCGCTTTGATAATTTTTTAGAATAAGCAAAATGTCATTTAATATAAGCTTTTGCTCTCCTATTCGCTCTACAATTTTACCATTAGGAACTGATTTGGCAACTTGAGTAGCAAAATACATTCCCTCTATCCATGTACCAACCACAATTAAAGAACTAATATCACTTCTGTTAGTTTCACGAAGGTAAGTATCCATATTATTAAAACTAGAAACAGAAATATACATTAACGAATCAAGATTTTCGTGATTTACGGCCAAACGTTTTATTGTTTCGAAATCGAAAAACTGACCGATTTTAAGTTCATCAGCAAGTGTTTTAATTGATGACATACTGTTCATTACAGAACCTGTTTTGTCATACATGTTAAGATATCCAAGGTCGGAACCTAAAATGCCCAAATTTAATGCTCTTTTAAAATTAGTGTTAAGTTGATCTATTCTCTTAACATCGCAAAGATATTTTTTTGAAAAGGGCACACCTGTTTGTTTCAATAATGCAGCCATTTCTACAGGAGAAGAAATATTTTCAATAATATCACCCATGGCTTCTTCTGAAATCATTAATGGTTTATCGTCAAAAATAGAATCCGGAATTTCAATATCTTCACCAATATTTTCTTCGCTATCGTTTGTTCTATTGCACGATACAATAACTAAACTTATAATAATTAAATAAAATAATTTCCTAAACATAAGTCAAGAATGATTTTAGATATAAAAGTAAAAAAAAAAATTATAATAAAAAATTACTGTGTTATTATTTTGAAAAAATTTTTAATGCTTTTCTCAATAAATTATAATACAGAACTATATATAATAACAAAGACATAATCCAAATTACTGTAATGTCAAACCAGTAAGTATCAAAATACATTCCCATAAAATGCTTTTTTGGGGCATAAAAATGAGATCTAAAGTCAAAGAAACCATTTACTGTTGGATCTTGATAAATAGGATCTACTTGTTGAACAAGACGATTATCTATCCTAATAATTTGATTCTTTTCATATATCTTTTTCACAAGATTAGATAGTGCTTCATTATGAAAAGCATTTCTTTTTTTATTATAATATCCGGGTTTTACATTGTCAAGATAATTAATTGTCTTTTCTTTTTTATTACTAGCTTCAGTGAACTTATCTGTATAATAATCAAGCAATTTATCTAAATAGTCTGTTGTGTTTATAGCAATAAAATCTGAAAAAGAATCAATATACAACTGATTAATAAATTTAAACTTAATATCTTTAACATTTTTCATCTCTCTTGATAATTCAACTCTTAAAAGCTCAAGATTATTCTCTGTAACAATTCTCATTGAATCATTTTTGCTTTTTATTCCTTCAACACAATCATCAACAATGTCTTTCAACTCTGGTATATAATAAACTTGTTTAAAATCGGAAACACTAATCTGCTTTTCATAATCATAATATTTTTTTTCAAAGTCGTTGTCTTTAAATTGATACACAGACAATGCTTCGTAAGCCCATCGGGCAGTAACAAGTTCTGCAACCAAAGGCACCTTATCGCTACTACCAATTACTTTATTAAGCTTGTTAAAGCTAAACATAGCTCCTCCAAGCACCATGTGAGGAATCATTAAAAGAGGGAACAGTATATAAATTGTAACTGCAGAATCGAATGAAGAAGAGATAATTAATCCTAACATATTTGAAAAAGCTGCAGTGGCAAATAATGCAAACCAATAAACAAAAATCATTCCTCTAATATCTAATATATTATTACCTACAATAACAAAAAGTAATGATTGTATGGCTGAAATTGAGAATAGTATAATTATTTTAGACATAAGGTAGCTCGAACGACTGAGATTTAAGAATGTTTCTCTTTTTAATATTTTTCTATCTTTATATATTTCTTCGGCACTAACCATAAATCCCAAGAACAGTACGGATATTATACACATATATATATACGGTGGAATATTTTCATTTTCTCTAAAGATGTAAATATTTGAGTTTAGGTCAGAAATATATTTTACAGTAAAAGCAAGCATAAAAGCTAATAATGGAGATTCTATTAAGTTTATAAAAATATATTGCTTATCGCTAATTTTTGAAAAGAGGTCTCTTAAAGTATATATTCTGAATTGATTAAACCAATTAGGGATATTTAATGATTTAGGAGGAGGTTCTTTTTCGTCAGGATATTTTTCTTCCTTTACTTGTTTTTTAAAATGTTCTTGCCATTCAGGTGGGGAAACTTTTCTATTCCCTGAATATTTTCCAAATTCATCAACTACTTCGGCATCAATAATATTAAAAATAAGTTCGGGATTTACATTACCACATGTAGGGCATTCTCCAACATCGCTGTTTATTTGAGCATCTGCTTGTTTAAAATATTTAACAGCTTCAACAGGGTTTCCATTATAAATTAGATAACCTCCTGTATCAACAATTATCATTTTATCAAACATCTTGTATATGTCTGATGAAGGTTGATGAATAACAACAAATATTAATTTCCCTTTTAGAGCTAACTCTCTTAAAAGGTCCATAACGTGTTCGGAATCTCTTGAGGATAATCCGGATGTTGGCTCGTCAACAAAAAGTATTGGTGGCTCTCTAATTAATTCAAGGGCAATATTCAATCTTTTTCTTTGCCCTCCACTAATAGTTTTGTTAAGAGGTGAGCCGACTTTCAGGTCTTTTAATTCAAGAAGTCCAAGATTTGATAATGTTTTATCGACAATTGCAGCAATCTCTTCGTTAGAAATATTTTTAAAACAAAGTTTAGCGTTAAAATAAAGATTTTGGTAAACAGTAAGCTCTTCAACTAGCAAATCGTCTTGAGGGATATAACCAATAACACCTTCGATTTGTTCTGTGTCTGTATGTAAGTTTATGCCATTAATAAGGACCTCTCCTTTTGAAGGGGTCTCCATGCCTGTTAATACGTTTAGCAGTGTTGTTTTACCTGCACCACTTGCACCCATAATGCCAACAAGTTCACCTTGTTTTTCGGAAATATTAATATCTCGTAATCCTATCGTTCCATTTGGGAAACGGAAATCAACATTATTAACATTATAGGATATTTTAACTGATGTTATATCAGACAAGAAGTGAGAAACAACATCACTATAATATATAGGTTTGCTTTTTGGAAAACGTATTGAACTTCCGTTTGGAAACAGATAAATACGTTTATTGTTTATTGGAAGTCCATTTAAAAAAATATCTTGAGTACCTGTATATTTTAAGAAATATAAATCAACACTTTTTATTTGTAGAATAAAAATGTCGTTATCAAGGGCTTCAGATTTTATATATTTAGAATTTTTATAAGCCCCTTCAGAATCATTGATAATAAGAATACTGGCTACATCTAGCTTTTCTGTTTCTGTTTCAACTACAAAGGCTTCAATATTTTTAAATTCTTCGTTAGGGATATTGAAAACTTCGGCTACTGTATTAATAATAGCCATTCTTTGGTCTGTAAACTTTCTGTCAGCATTAACAAGTTCAAAAAGTCTTACGAGAACAACAGCTTTTTGTTTTTGAGTTAATTTTTTATTAATCTTTTTACAAATTCCCAGTATCCTAACAGAATCCTTTACAGAGGTAAGTTTTTTTTTGTTTTTGTTTTTTTGTTCGTTTAAGTCTTGATTTTTATCAATTCCGGCATGTTTATAGAAAAGATCAAGATATTCTTCAACAGCTTCGGCATTCAATTGTTGTGTCAAAAAAGTCTCAACATAAGCAATCTCACTAGCCTCCACACCATCGTCTTGTTTTGCAATTATTGCGAATAATTGCATCAACGCTTTTAATATTTCTTCACTCATTCTACCATTTCAATTAATAAAGACGAATTATAATAACACAAATAATTAATTAACAAATTAGTCTAAAGAATAACCTACTTGCTCGAAAGGCACTTCAACAATATCTGCATACTCTTCTCCTGCTTCTTCCATATCTTCATCATCATCTGGGAAATGCCAACGAACAAGGACATCTTTTCCGGCTTCGTACATTTCTTCTAATTTTAGAAGTATGTCAAGAATTAATTTTGAGGAAGCGGTATTAAAATAAACAAGTTTAAAATCAAAAATTGTTTTTTTATTTGCTTCTTCTGAGTAATCGTCTAACCAATCAAGTATTGGTTCATAAAAAGATGCAACATCTTCAGGTAATGAACGACCCGAAATTTCAAAAATATTGTTGTTCGCATCTAAAATTACATTTGGTGTATCGTCGGTTCCAATAATTTTTATAACTTCCATAATTGATTATTATTAAATATTTTTAGAAATGGTTGAAGTAAGAACAAAAAATGAAAAATCATCATTAAGAGATAAAAAATTAAAATTTAATTTATTGCCGGTTTTTTTGGCAATATCTATAAATCCTAAGCCAGCACCACCCTTATGTGTTAGTCGTCCTTCTCTTATTTGTTGTTTATATAATGTTTTTAGACCTTCTTTATCAAGACTGTTAATTTTTATTAATTGATTTTTGATGTTTTCAACATTAGCTCTAGCGATGACATTTCCTGTGGTAATACAATAATTTCCGTTGTTTTTACCTAGCATGAAAACACCTCTACCTTCTTTTCTTTGATTCTCTGTTTCCAAATAGTCGGCATGTTTACTAATGTTTTGTAAACTTTCAACCATTACATGAAAAACTTTTTTTTGGATTGATGTTGACTCTTCGTCAATTTCCATATTAGTTTCAGTTAATGAGGTAAAAGCTTTAATTATTTGATGCGTTATCTCACCCTCATAAACTAAATTAATTTTAAATTCTTTCACTGTTTTATAGAAACTATAAGCGAATGCAAGAAAATCTTTAATGTCGGTTTTATTATCATCCATAAGATAAAATTAATTATAATTTATTATTCAAATATAGTGAAGCTAGAATTCAATTCCAATTAAAAGTACATCATCAATTTGCTTATTATCTCCCTTCCATTTTTTAAAATCTCGGGCAAAGAAATTTGAATATTGCACCATAGTAAAATCTGAATGCTCCGTTACAAGTTCTCTTATTCGACTTGCTTGATATTTTCTTCTATTCGGACCTCCTAATTGATCTGTTAAACCATCTGAGAAGAAAAAGATTTTATCTCCAACTTCAAAGTTAATAATATGGTTTTGAAAATCCAATTCTGGTTTTTTTCCTAAAGGAATTCCTCCAATTGCCTTTCTATTTCCTTTATATTGTGACAATTCTCCATCTCTCAATAAATATAATGGTCGATGTGCACCTGCATATTCTAATTTATTTTTTTCTAAATTAATTTTACATAACGCAATATCCATACCATCTCTAGCATTTGCATCATTTTGGTCTTGTTTTAATGTTTTTCTTACTCCGTAATGTAATTTATCTAATACTTGACCGGCATTATATTCTTCTTCATGGTCAACTATATTGTTTAAAATAAAATATCCGATAAATGAAAGCAATGCGCCTGGTACTCCATGACCGGTGCAGTCAACTGCTGCAATATAAATATCATCGTTTTTCTTAAAGAACCAAGGGAAATCTCCACTTACAACATCTTTTGGTTTATAAAAAATAAATGAGTTTGGCAGATATGTTTGGATAAACTTAGTATCGGGTAATATTGACCCTTGAATTCTTTTAGCGTAATTAATACTTTCTGTAATCTTTTTGTTTTTATCTTGTATCTCCATTTCGATATTTTTCATCTCTGTAATATCGTGGGCAACAATAAGAATTGTTTCTAACTCTTTTTCCTCATTGAATTCGGGTATTGAGTTAACTTGCATTATTCTATCACCAAAATTAGTTGGAAAAACTATTTCGGTGTTAATTTTATGTTGTGTTTCTTTAATTTTGACAATTGTCTCTTTAAAAAAGTTTGTGATTTGGGTATTAAAGTTTACTTCATCAATAGATTTTTTTATAACTTCATTGGTGTCGACACCTGTAAAAATTTTTACAATTGGGTTAACATAATAAAATTGTCCTTCAATATTAAGACGAATAATCATGTCGGGACTATTCTCAGATAGAGCCTGCATTTGACTTTTCATCCTTTCTTCTTTTTCGGCTCTTTTTCTTTCGGTAATATCTTGTGAATTAATAATAATACCGCTTATTGCAGGATCGTGTAATAAATTTCTTCCTGTAGATTCAATATATATTTTTTCTCCATCTTTTCTCATGTATGTATATTGAATTGACAGAGATGTATTTGGGTTTGATAATAATTTTTTAAAGATTCCTTTTATCTCATTAACGCCCCGAGATGTAAGTCGCTCCATATCTTTCCCTTCCATCATTTCCTCAACAGAATATCCATATATTTTTGCAACAGAAGGGCTAATATATTTTAGTTTAAGATCTTCGTCATAAATTGAGATTACTTCAGATGCATTTTCTAGTAATGAATGAATTCGTTTTTGTGCATTTTCAACTTCGAGTATTTGTTTTTCTAGATTTTCGTTTGTTTTTTCAAGCTCGTCATGTGTCACTCTCATTTCTTCGGCATTCTGTCGGAGTTCTTCTTCATTTTCTCTTAACTCCTCAGCCATCTCTTGTGCTTCCTTTAAGAGTTTCTCTGTTTGGGCATTAACTTTTAAATTAAATATTGTTCGTGCTAAAATATCACTTAACTCTTCAACAAAATTTATTTTTAAACGATCAATCTCACTTTTTAATGTAGCAAATTCAATAACACCTTGCAATTTTTCGTCTGTTATTAGTGGTACTATTAAGATGCAGGAAGGTTTTTCATCTCCTAAAATTCCCGATGTAATTGTAACATAATCGTTAGGAATTTCTGTTCGATAAATAGTATCCATTTCGTAGGCAGCTTGTCCAATTAGGCCCTCACCAACTTTAAATTCCTGTGTTTGATATTTTTTTCTATTATATGCAAATGTTGCTACATTTACAAGCTTATTTTCTTCTTCCTCATAAATATAAAAAGCTCCTTGGGTTACTTTGATATAGTTAATTAAGTTTACAAGTGTATCATAAGCTAAGTCGTTAACATCAGTGTGTAAACGAAGTATTGTTGATATTTTATCTTTTCCTTTGGCAATCCAATTTTGTTCTTCTTCTTTGTTTTTTGAAGCAACAAGGTCGTTTCTCATTTTAATTAATGATTTCCCTAAAATATCATTTTCGTCAATACTCATTTGATCGAAAGAAAAATCTCCTTCGCCTATTTTTTGTGCAAACTGAGCATTTTTTCTAATATTTTCTTCTTGGTCTTTAATTATTGCTTCATATCTATTAATCTTCTCATCTTTAATTTTATTTAATAATTTTATAATAAAATAAAAACATATTGGTAGTATGTCAATAAAAAATAATAATGGATATTTTAAATGTATTTTAACTATGTTTGCAAATGAAAACATAACATCCATAGTTATGAAACTAATAACCCATGCAATAATAATTATTAGAAACCCTGATATTACAGCTCCTCTTTGAAAAATATTTGAATCTTTATTACTCATAATTAAGATATTATTCTTAATTTATTTTTTTATTAATTGTGAAATAATATCACTATTTTTTTCAAATAAAACAACTAATTGCTTTACAAAATTTTCTTCGAAAGGAATAAATGAAGCTAATTCAACTACTCCTATTGTATTCTCTTTGTTAATAACTGGCAAAATAAGCAAATATTTTGGAGAACTTTCTCCTGTGCCAGAAACTATTTTAATATAATTATCTGGTATATCTGAAAGATTCATTGCCTTTTTAGTTTTAGCAACCTGTCCGGATAATCCTTCTCCAATTTTAAATTTTTTTGGTTCTTCCTCGTTAAAAAAAGCATATTTTGAAGATATTTCAAATTCCTCATTTTCTGAAGATTTTATATAAAAAAGACCCTGAACAATTTCATATTTTTTTGAAATTTTTATTAAAAATTTTTCTGTGTAAACATTTATGTCTTTAATCTTTTTTATTTCTTCGAATATTGAATTAATAGACTTTTCGATTTCGGATTCTTTTTCTATTTTACTTTCTTCTTTTATTGCTTCATTAAACTCTTCGTTTTTTTCTTTTTTACTGTTTTCAGAATTTCTTGTTGTTTCAATATTAAGTTTTAAAGATAATATTTTTAAAGAAATTGCAAAAAGAAATATCCCCAAAATTAAATTTATAGTGAAAATTGAGATTACTCCTGAAAAGTTTTTTGTGATATTTGGCATTTTTTTTATTTCGGAAATTAGTTCTGTAATCTCCTGAAATAAAAACATTTCAAGTATTATAAACACAATTATGATTATAATAGCAATTAATTTATAATTTTTTAAAACCTTCATAAAACTTTATCTTAAGTTAAGTAAAAATTTAATTATCTCATCAGTCTTAAATATATGATCAACTTTAGTTGCACTAATTGAAGCGTTTGTCATAGTAGGCACTTGGCATTCTTTTGGGTCTTGAACAATAGCAAGTCCACCTGCATTCTTTATAGCCTTTAGCCCTAAAGCACCATCTCGATTTGCTCCCGAAAGAATAATCCCAATTGCTTTTCTGTTATAATTGTATGCCACAGATTCGAAAGATAAATCAATTGACGGTCTTGAATGATTAACGGGTTCTTCTGTTGATAATGCAAATTTATTTCCTAATTCAACATACATATGATAATTGGCTGGAGCAAGATAAATTTTCCCTGATTTAATGGGTTGTTTATCTGTAGGCTCTTCAATAGGCATTTGAGATTTTATTGATAAAGCTTCAACAAAACCAGAACGAATATGTTTAAGTCTATGCAAACACAAAAAAACCGGTAAAGGATATTTTTTTGGTAGAGATGATATTATTTTCGTAACTACCTGAAAACTTCCTGCAGAACCTCCTATTATGACTGCTTTATATTCCATAAAATTAATTTAGCCTATTTTCTTTTTATAAATTTTCTCCAGTTTGTCAATTACTTGTAATTTATTCATTGCTGAACTATATTCCAATGTTTCTCCACTGCCTAATGCTAATATTCCAGCCGGGACTAGATTATCTATAAGAGTAATAGCTACTTTATCTTGCAATGACTGATTAAAATAAATCATATGATTTTGAAAAATAATTAGCTTAAAACCTGATGTTGATTTATCTTGAGTTATTATGCCTTTCTTAAAACTAACATTTTTTATTAGCGAAGTATCTAAATATGCATAATTGTTTTTAACGGCATAATAATTCGACAACTGAAATTTTCCGGCATAACGTTTATAATTAGCTTCACCAACTTCCATTTTTTTTAAACTATATTCTCCTCCTTTTTTTATTAATTCAAGTTTTTTTTCACTCATACCTGTTACTGTAATGTGAACATTATTTGATAAACCCAACTCAAATAAAATTATTTCAAGAGTAAATAAATCATCTCCGGACGTAACATGAGGTATCCAAATTTTAAGATCTCTATTAGATGCTAATTTTGGTAAATATTTATCTCTTAATTCTCTCCAAAAAGAAGGCGTTCTGAACATTTCTGTAGTATCAATAAGAATTTTATCGATAAAATCTTCAAAATTTATTTCATTTTTTAAAATATCTTGAATAAAATTCTCAATATTGTTATAATTGTTATTATTTATAAATTGAATAAGTCGATGTTTAAAAGAAGTTAAAGCATAATCGTTGAAATCATAATTATATGTTTCATTAATTGCTTTAATTACCTTACGCGTATCTACTATTCCTATATTATTAATCATTATAAATAACTATAACGTTTTATCTAAAGTTAAGAATTTAAAAAGGCTTCTTTTTATACAAACCCTTAGTTCTTTCAAAATTATTTGAAATCGGACCTAAAATGCTTTCGTGTGCTCCAAGCACCAGATATCCATTGCGATAAAGATTATTACTAAATAATTCTATTACACTGTTTTGTAATTTATTATTAAAGTAAATAATTACATTTCTGCATAATATTATATCAAATTTTGAGTAAAAAATGTTTCCGTCGTTAACAAGATCGTGTTTTCTGTAAACAGGTTTGTCTCGAAGAAACTTTTTCATTGTAATAATATCTTTTGCTTTATCAATATCGAAATAATTATCATATGGGACTTCTTTATAATCATCATAATTATAAGGGTTTTCTTTAATAACTTTATCAAAGTTATCAAGATAGCCTAAATTAAATCTATATTTATATTGTCCCCTTTTAGCATTTTCAAGCATTTGAGTATTAATGTCAGAGGCAAATACTTTTGCTTTGTCAAATATGTCAAGTTGATGTAAAAGTATTAGCATTGAATAAATCTCTTGCCCGCTCGAACATCCTGCATGCCATATAAATATTGATTTATTTTTTTTAAATTTTGGTAGAATTCTATATTTTAATGTAATCCAAATGTCAGGATCTCTAAATAATTCAGTAGTATTAACAGTAATATCTCTTACAATTTGTTCGAGAAATTCTTTGTCGTTTGTTATCTTGCGAATGAGACCGTTGATATCTGTTTTATAATCTACAAGTAATTTCTCTGCTCTACGCTTAAAAGACTTTTCAGAATAATTGGTAAAATTATACGTTGAAACATTTTTTATAGTTGAAATAAACTTTAAAACATCATCATCGGTAACCATATACAACTAGCTTGTTTTTCTTTTGGTAAAGTATGTTAATTTTTCAAATGTAATAATTTTTATTTTATTTTTACTATTGTTTTGACATATTTAGTGATTTTTTACTTTAAATTTTAAAATCAAATGTTGCTATTACTGGTTGATGGTCTGATTTTTTAAAATGCAGATTAATCGTTTTTACATTTAGATTGTTGATGTTTGGTGAGATTAGAAAAAAATCAAGAATTGAGGTTTTGCTTTTCCCTGATATATATTTCGTTTCTAAACTTCTGTTTGTTGATGTGTTTTTATCAAAAACCCAAGTCCAAGACTTAGGCAAAAAATTTTTTTTAATGTTTTTTATTATTACATTTTTTGTCTCAATTTTATTTTCAGATACATTTGGTGGCAATTGGTTCCAATCTCCTCCAATAATTAAATAATTACCCTTCTCATATTCATTAATAATATATTTTTTTAAGAACAGCATCTGTCCCTGTTTTAGAGTTCCGTTATCGTATGCTGAATTATGAGTATTAATGACAATTAAACTTTTCCCATTTTTAAGTTTGTATTTATTTACTAAAAAGCAACGGTCGAGCATAAAAATTTTCTTTGGCATTGGGTAATTCTCAGGAAATGAATAACGTATTGATATGTTTGGTTTGATTTTACTTAAGATTACCAATCCTGATTTTACTTTACCTAGTGGCGAGAATAAAGGAATTGGAACGTATTTAACATTGTAATTTAATGCAAAAACACCAAAATAATTTTTTAGTTTTGTTTTTAAACTATCTAATTCATTAATAAAATAAGATCGTTTTGATAATGTATCTACTTCTTGAAGAAGAACAAAGTCAATAGAATCTCTTTCTGAAATAAAATTAATAATATTTTTCAGATTGTTTATGGTCTCCTTTTTTGATGCACGTACTTTTTTACCACCATCGTAAAAAAAATCCATATTCTCACCTAAGCCACAATAACCAATGTTCCACGATAGTATTGAAAATTTTTGTTGTTTGATTGTATCTTTAATCTTATTATTAAATACTATTTCTTTTTCGGCGGGTTGGTAATCTGTTGCTATGGCATAAATGAAAAAAAAGGCAATAAATAACATTAAAGCTAGTAGGCTGATAGTGAATAATTTAACTCCCTTATTAATCTTTTTTTTACAAATATTATTGTTCATTATTTTTTCACATAGGTAATAAAAGAATAAGCATATTTACTTTTATCATCTGCAATAAAATCGTCTTGTTCAATTATCGACCATTTATTAGAATCGATTTTTGGAAAAAATGTATCTGCTTCAAAATTTTCGTGAACAAGTGTTAAATAAATTTTGTCGGCTATTTCTAAAAATTGCTTATAGATAGAACCGCCTCCAATAACAAAAACTTCTTCGTTCGTATCGCATTTTTTAATAGCATCTTCAATTGAATATGCCATTATGCATCCCGGAATTTTCAAATCTTTATTAAAGCTTATAACAATATTTTTTCTATTTGGTAATGCTCCATTAGGTAAAGAATCGAATGTGTTTTGCCCCATAATAACGGTATGTCCTGATGTAAGCTTTTTAAAACGCTTTAAATCATCAGAAATATGCCACAAAAGCTCATTGTCTTTTCCTATTGCATAATTTTCGGCTATTGCTACTATTATTGATATGTTTTTCATATTTTCAACTGCTAACTTTTAAATTTTAACTTTTAACTTTCTATTCCGAAGTATCAGGATCTCGCTAAAACTCAATTTTCTACTTTACTCCTCTCTTACACAGATATAGCTCCTTTAATATGCGGATGCGGGTCGTAATCGCTAAGTAAAAAATCCTCAAATTTAAAATCAAAAATGTTTTTCACTTCAGGATTAATTTTCATTATTGGCAATTTGCGTGGTTCGCGTGACAATTGCAATTTTGTTTGCTCAATGTGATTAAGATAAATATGAGCGTCACCTAATGTATGTACAAAATCACCTGGTTGCAAATTTGTTACTTGTGCCATCATCATTGTTAACAAAGCATAAGAAGCAATATTAAAAGGAACGCCAAGAAAGATATCTGCACTTCGCTGATAAAGCTGACACGAAAGTTTTCCATCTGCAACATAAAATTGGAACAAGATGTGACATGGAGGCAAAGCCATTTTATCAATTTCAGCAACATTCCATGCACTTACAATATGTCGTCGAGAATTTGGATTGTTTTTAATACTATTTATAACATTAGATATCTGGTCGATATGTTTATTATTTTCTGCTGGCCACGAGCGCCATTGGTAACCGTATATATGACCTAATTCCCCATTTTTGTCAGCCCAATCGTCCCAAATTTTTACTTTATTTTCGTTAAGATATTTTATGTTTGTTTCTCCCTTTAAAAACCACAAAAGCTCGTGTATGATTGATCTTAAGTGTAATTTCTTTGTGGTGAGTAAGGGAAAACCTTCTTGTAAATTGAAGCGCATTTGATAACCAAAAACACTTTTAGTTCCTGTTCCTGTTCGGTCGTCTTTTGTTGTTCCGTTTGTTAAAACGTGGTCTAATAAATTTAAATATTGCTTCATTTATCTAAAGGTTAAAAATTGAATTTTCAACAAAGATAAAAAATTATTCGTTTGATAAAATTAATTTGAATTTTTCAATTTCAGATAAAGTGCCGAGAGTGAAAATTTTATATTGTGATGACAATTTATAAGTAGGCTCAGGGTTTAATACGTATTCTCCTGTTTCTGTTTTTAGTCCAATAATGTTTGCCCCTGAAACATTTCTCACATTTAATTCTTCAATTGATTTATTGACTAAACCGTGAGCTAATTTGTCGCATGAAATTTCATGAATTTTTACATTGTCTCCTTTCACAAGTTGTATTTGTTCAAGAAAATTAATAATATCGGGTCTGATAATAAGCTTTGCCATTCGCTTGCCACCAATTAAATCGGGCATAATAACATTTGTTGCTCCGGCTTGTTTTAGTTTTGAAAATGAAGATTCGTTTGATGCTCTACTAATTATTGTCAGTTTTTTATTTAATTGCCTGGCTGACAAAACTATAAAAAGGTTTATGGCATCGTTTGGTAAAGTAGTAATTAAAGCTTTAGCTGTTTTAATTCCTGCTTTTATTAAAACATCATCTTCAGAAGCATCTCCTTCAAGAAATAAACGATGAGAGCTTTTATGCAAATCTTTTGCTATTTGTTCATTTTTCTCAACTATAACAAACTTTTTTTTATACTTTACAAGTTCATTTACAACCTGTTTGCCGTTACGATCGAAACCACAGACAATAATGTGATTATGTAATTTGTCTATTTTTTTGTATTTGTTATGGGTTTTAACATAGTCTTGCAACTTACCTGATATTATGTATTTAGCTATTTCTGATGCAACATAAGCAAAAATACCAAAACTGAAAACAATTAAGAATACTGTAAAAATTTTGCCTATTATTGATAATGGATGAAGAGTGCCAAATCCAACAGTTGACATTGTAATAATTGTCATGTATAAAGCGTCAATTAGCGAGAAATGTTCGATTATAACAAAACCTATTGTTCCTATTATCAAAATTAAAATAAGTAACGATAGAGGGATAAAAATTGACTTTAGGCTTGTATTCTTCATTATTATTTTTTTACTATTATTCTATTTCCAATCTGACAATATAAACATTTTTTCTTATTACAGTATTCATTTTTTAACTGAATTAAAGCCTGAGAATAAAAAGCATTTGGCACAGGCATTTTCAGCAATTTCCAATTACTGATTATTGAATTTTTTTCGGCAGGTAATTGTTCGAGAAATTTTAGTGCCCTAATTTTATACTTCTCGTTGTCTTTCGATTTTGAATAAACAAACAAAAAAGGAACAATAGTATTAATTATTAATGAATTTATAAAAATCTGCCCTGTTCTTTTTTTTCTTTTTTTCGTTGTTTTACCAAATATATAATGAGTATCCCAATATTCTGAAGCTGATACTGAAAAATGTTTTTTTATCTCAATTAAATCGTCTGTTTCAATAATTTTTGAAAACAAACTTGATGATTTATAAATTAACGCTGCAAATTGAGCAATGCGAATTGTTGGGAAATTACCGGGACGTAATCGCAAAAATTTCCATAAATGTTTTTCTATTGATTTTAGTTTAAATTTATCCTTTAGAAATAGGTATTCTTTTTTTAGTGAATTATAATAATCATCATCAATATTAATCTCTAAAAAACCAGCTTGTCCGAAAAGAAGAGCTTCAATCTGTAATAAACTGTTTTTATGTTTAGCTAAATATATTAGTGGTAATGATTTTGTGAGTTGCTCAAACGGAAATTGATTAATTTTTGTTCCAAAATTTTTCGCCAGTTGCTGATAAAAAGTTTCCTCCCAATTATTGTTGTTCTTATATAAATTATTGAGAATATATTCTGACTTGCTTTCTAATCGTTCAATTAACAAACTGTTGAGCCAAAAATCAATAATAAATCCATCAACATTATTAATTTCATCTTCACAAGACACCCATTGTTCGTTTTTGATTAAATCCTGATATTTATCAAATATTCTTTTATCAAATTTCAATTCAATGGTAGGAATTGCTTCTCCATTGGTTCGTGTAATTTGCATGTCGTTATTATAAACCACATGAAGTATTACATTATCATAAGCTTTGTCTGTATTGTGAGAGTGCTTAAGCCAGTCAGACGAATTAATATGAACTTCGACATTTCCTGCCCAAACAGTATTGTTGATTTTAACTTTGGCATTAAAAAAATCAGGACCGGCATCAATATTTTTCTGTCCAACGTTTATTATTTCAATCTTTTCACCTGTTGATGCGATTAATTCTGTTTTATCAAATAAATGATATTTCCATATATGTTGCAGAAAAGCTTCGTTCATTTTATTTGAGATTAAAATATCTAATAAAATTAAACAAAAAAATATTAAAATAATAATAAATGAATTATTTTATGTGTTCAGCAAGTAATTTTTCCATTTCTGTTTTTAACTCAGCAACTTTTTTTCTTGAGTGTGTGGCAAAATCAGAAGTGTTGTCTGCATATATTATTGATCGTGATGAGTTTACAAGAAGTCCACATTTATTGTTCATGCCATATTTTGCTACGTCAGATAAGCTTCCTCCTTGAGCACCAATACCCGGGACTAACAAAAAATTATCGGGAATAATTTTTCTAATATATTCAAGCATTTCGGCTTTTGTAGCACCTACAACATACATCAAATTATCTTTGGTTCCCCAGCTTTTTGATTTGCTTATTACTTTTTCGTAAAGATTTGTTTCAGTATTATCAAATTGAAAATCCTTTGCACTATTGTTTGATGTTAATGCCAATAAAATTACCCATTTATCTTTATATGTCAAAAAGGGCTTAACAGAATCTTCTCCCATGTAGGGTGCAACAGTTATTGCATCAAACTTCATGTTTTCAAAAAAAGCTTTAGCATACATGTTACAGGTATTTCCTATATCACCACGTTTAGCGTCTGCAATTAAAAAAATATCAGGATGTTTTGTTTTAATATAGTCAACTGTTTTTTCGAGACTTAACCAACCCTTTGCACCGAGTTGTTCATAAAAAGCAGTATTTGGTTTATATGCAACGCATAAATCGTGAGTAGCATCAATAATTTGTTTATTAAATTCAAAAATCGGGTCTTGATTAGCAAGCAAAGACTGAGGTATTTTGTTAATATCAGTATCTAAACCAATACACAAAAAACTTTTTTTCTTTTTTATATTTTCAAAAAGGGTTTCTGAATTCATTATATAACTACAAATTACTTTCTTTTAAACGTTCGGCATTTTCTGCCATTTGCAATTTTTCAATAATTTCTTGAATATCGCCACCTATAATTGCCGGTAAATTATAAAGTGTTAACCCTATTCTATGGTCAGTAACTCGTCCTTGCGGGTAGTTATAAGTTCTAATTTTTGCTGAACGGTCGCCTGTCGATACCATTGTTTTTCTTTTTGAAGAAATCTCATCAAGATATTTTTGATGTTCAATGCTATATAATCGAGAGCGAAGTTCTGTCATAGCCTTGTCAAGGTTTTTAATCTGAGATTTTTGATCCTGACAAGTAACAACAATTCCCGAAGGAATATGAGTTAATCGAATTGCTGAATAAGTTGTGTTTACTGATTGTCCACCAGGACCTGATGAGCAATAGGTATCTTTTCTAATATCTTCGGGTTTTAATTCAATATCAAACTCTTCGGCTTCGGGCAAAACGGCAACTGTTGCAGCTGATGTGTGAACACGCCCCTGAGTTTCGGTTTGCGGAACTCTTTGCACACGATGAACACCTGATTCGTATTTTAAAATACCATAAACGCCATTACCGGAAATTTTCGATACAATTTCTTTATATCCTCCAGAAGTACCTTCAGATAAATGCGTTACCTCAAGCTTCCAATGTTTTGATTCACAAAATTTGCTATACATTCTAAAAAGATCGCCGGCAAAAATACTTGCTTCATCACCTCCAGTACCTGCTCTAATTTCGATAATAGCATTTTTATCGTCTTCAGGATCTTTAGGTAAAAGTAATAGTTTAATATTTTCTTCCATCTTAGCAACACGAGACTCCAATTCATCTAACTCTTCTTTTGCCATTTCTCTCATCTCCTCATCTTTTTCATTTGCGAGAATTTCTTTAGCAGAATCAATATTGCTTAATACATTTTTATAGTCGTTATATTCTTTTACAAGTGGTTCAAGATTTTTGTATTCTTTGTTAAGTTTAACATAACGCTTCATGTCAGAAATGATTTCAGGATCGGTAATCATTTGTGATACCTCTTCAAAACGTAATCTTACTCCCTCTAATTTTTCTAAAATCATATTGTTACTCATGATAATTTTTTATTAATAGTTAAATTCACCAAATTGGTTAATTATTGTTAATTTTTTTTCGTCTGATTTTTCGCATCTGCCAATAATTTTGGCATCTACATTATATTTTTTTGCAATGTTAATAATATCACCGGCAAATTCCTCAGGCAAATAAATTTCAAGTCGGTGCCCCATGTTAAACACTTTGTACATATCTTGCCAAGGAGTACCGGATTCTCTTTGAATAATCTCAAATAATGGAGGAATATCAAACATATTATCTTTAATGATATGAATATTATCAACAAAGTTAAGCACTTTTGTTTGAGCACCTCCTGTGCAATGAATCATACCATGAATATTTTGGCGACATTCATTTAATATATCTTTAATTATTGGAGCATAAGTTCTTGTTGGCGAAAGAACAAGTTTTCCTGCATCGACTCCTAAATTTTCAATTTTATCGGTTAATTTTAGCGAGCCTGAATAAATTAACTCATTTGGAATATTGTTATCATAACTTTCGGGATATTTTTCTGCCAAATATTTTGCAAAAACATCGTGGCGGGCTGATGTTAAACCATTGCTACCCATACCTCCGTTATATTCTTTTTCGTAAGTTGCTTGACCTGATGATGAGAGACCAACAATTACATCGCCTGCTTTTATATTATCATTTGAAATAACATCGGAACGTTTCATTCGACAAGACACTGTAGAATCGACAATTACTGTTCTGACCAAATCACCAACATCAGCAGTTTCTCCTCCGGTAAACTGAATATTAATTCCCATATCGTGAAACTCTTCAATAACTGTGTTTGTGCCGTTTATTATTGCAGAAATTACTTCTCCGGGAATCACATTTTTGTTTCTTCCAATTGTTGATGAAAGTAATATATTATCAACGGCTCCAACACAAAGCAGGTCGTCAATATTCATGATAATAGCATCCTGAGCTATTCCTTTCCAAACACTAATGTCATTAGTTTCTTTCCAATAAATATAAGCCAGCGAAGATTTTGTTCCAGCACCATCGGCATGCATAATATTGCAATAATCAGGGTCTCCCGCCAAATAGTCGGGAATAATTTTGCAAAAAGCTTTTGGATAAATTCCTTTATCAATATTTTTTATTGCATCATGAACGTCTTTTTTTGATGAAGAAACGCCTCTTTGGTTATATCGTGAAGTTTTATCCATTTTTTTAGAGTATAGTTGCACAATCGGTGTAAGATATTCTATTTTTTTCAGCATAATATAAATTGCAGATAACCATTAAAACAAAAAAATTGTTTTTTTTGCAAAAATAATAATATAATACTGAATTAAGCAAAATTTGAAATTTCTTTATGGATTGCTGACTTTTTTACATTTTACATTCTCCATTCTGATATATTTAAGAATGGAGAATTATTGAAAATATCTTTTTGTTCTGCGTTAATGGCCTCTTCTCTTAATTTTTGGTATGTAATCGCGTCCGGTAACACCAAAGTCAGTTCTACGATTTATTTGATGGCATATTTCTTTTTGCTCACTATTTGGCAAATTGTTTATAAAAGATTCGTTTAACACATCACCTTCTTCTAAGAATGAATACATTCTTGCTTCTTTCTTATCAATAGTTTTAGGCATTGATTCTCCATAACCTTTTGATGTTAATCTTTCTTGGTCAATACCATAAGTTATTAAGAAATCGACAACTGATTTTGCTCTCTTAGCAGAAAGCTCAAGGTTATAATCAGCACCACCTCTAAAGTCGGTATGAGAACCAATCTCTATGGTAATATTTGGATTATCGTTTAATATCTCAACCAGTTTTTCTAAGGAGACTAAAGATTCGGGTCTCAAATCCCACTTTCCTAAGTCGTAAAGAATATTTGGGAGAACAATACGAGAATCGTCGGGCGACATAAAAATATCAAGTTTAAATGTTTTGTTTTCGGTTAAGCCTTTAGTTGTTTCTTTTCCTTTACCATTTAAGAAGCCTCCTTTTTTAGTTATAACCCTATAATCTGTATTAGGATTAAGATTAAAGTTAAATGAACCATCAGCTTCTGACTTTTTCATTTCGTTTGTTCCATCGCTACCAATAAGGTTAATATCTGCACCGGCAATAATATCTTCTGTTTTTTCATTCCTAACAACACCTTCAATTTTAAATTCAATAGGTGGTAAATAAAACTGATAAATATCGTCAGAACCTTTACCTCCTGGTCTGTTTGTTGAAAAATAACCTCTTTCAATATCACCTTCGAAAACAATACCAAAATCATCATAAGAAGAGTTAATAGGGCATTTTAAATTTTCTATCTTCCATTTTCCGTCATGAGTTGGTACTGCTTCAAAAATATCAAGTCCTCCCATTCCGGGATGGCCATTGGAAGAAAAATACAGAGTACCGTCTTTGTGAATATAAGGAAACATCTCATCTCCCGAAGTGTTTATTTCCGTGCCTAAATTTTCGGGTGTTCCCCAACCTTTCGATTTGTCTGAACGTGTAATTTTCCATATGTCTTTCCCTCCTTTTCCACCTTTCATGTCTGACACAAAATATAATGTCAATTCATCTGCAGATATAGCAGGGTGTCCAACAGTAACAGAATCGGGTGCAATTGGAATTATTTCACCTTTAGTCCAGTCTATACCTTGTTTTTTCGAAAAATATATCTGACAACTTAGTTTGCCTTCTTTGCTTTCTCTAAAACTAGTGTAGTAAAGAGTATTAGCTTTTAAGTTTAAAGATATTGCCCCCTCATCATATTCCGAATTAACTCCTTTTCCAAGAGGGATAGGCTCGCTCCATTTCCCCTTTCTGTCAACTCTGGAGCGAAAAATATCAGAATAATATTGACCTGTTACATCGTTAATTTTATTTCCGGTAGCACCTTCTCGTGAAGAAGTAAAAAAGACAACTTTGAAATCGCTTTTTCCAAAAGCCGGACAAAAATCACTTTGTTTAGAATTGAAATAATATACCTGATTTACTTTATATCTTGTAGGATGCTCAATCCATTGCTTTGCTTCTTGACATGAACTTATTGCAATGTCGACTTTTTTATCGTCGGGAACAAAATTTTTATATTTTTGATATTGCTCAACAGCCTCATCATATTTACCATTAAGCTTCAAAGCATCGGCATAATATAATGTTGCCAATGGACTTGGATATCCCTTTCTTATAGTTTTTTTAAACCAAATTTCAGCTTGTTTTGAATTGTTTATTAAGCGATAACAAAGAGCGGTTTTATAAATTATTTCTGCTTTTTGTACTTTGTCTTTTGCTTTGGCATATGAATATTTATACAAATCAATTGCTTTATAAAACTGACCTGCACTAAATGCAATATCTGCTTTTTCTGAATAATTCTTTTGTGAATATAATGTTGTAATATTTGCAAAACTAAATATTAAAACAATTATTAATATTTTAAATTTCATTTTCCGCTATTATTATGTTTCTGAAATTGTTATGTTGCGAATTTAATTATTTTTTATGTAAAATAGCAATTTTTATTTATTTCTTTAAGCTATCTCAATAATGATAACGGTTGTGTTGTTTTAATATTATGGTTAAAAGAAACTAAAAGAAGAGGTGTAACAAATAACTTGCCTTTAATAATTTGGAGCGTTCATTTAATTTAAAATGATGTAAGCCCTTTTTGACGTGATTATATGAATCACATACGAAATCAATAATACCTAAAAATACAAGAATCGTTTTTATTATCATAATGCATCAAATATAAGCATTATGAAGATGTAATTTTTTTTTGTTTGATAAATTTACTGATAAAATTTATTAAAGATTAAAATTTATAGATGAAGATATTTTTGTTAAAAAAAGTCCCACCGAAGCAGGACTAAAGTTTCTTCTGAAACTACGGCATATAGCCTTATTGTGATAAGATTTAAAAATTTGGAGGGAATATGACAAAACCAAAGAAAAAGAAGGTCGTAAATTTCCAAATAAACCTGAATTCATTCAATGGTTAAAACAAAATCCTTATGAATTAAGAGCAAAAGCCATTAACGAAGATATTTCTCTTGAACAATTAGGAAGAATCCT